>DAIPJX010000325.1:0-1643 GCA_036770065.1 Planctomycetota bacterium | reverse complement strand
GCTCCAGGCCAAGACATACGCGCCAGAAATCGAGATTGCGCTTTTTCCTGACGACATATTCGTCGGCCCAGGGGAGGTTGCGCCTGCCGCCGCGCGCCTGTCCCCAGGCGAAGTATTCCCGGCACACATCGTCGAAGGAGCGCCAGGCGCTTTTATTCTCGATGGCGGGCGTATTCCTGATTCCATTCCGTATTTCCCGTTCGCGCGTCACCAGCATGTCCGCCTGTTTCTGCGCCAGCGTTTTGTTCGTCCCGAAGGTGTAGGTTTTCCGTTTGCCCTTGTGGTCTATGATGATTATGCGCCATCTGGCGTGATAGAGCGTGTTGCCCGCGTCGTCAACGGCGTTTTCGAGTTTTCCGGTTATGGGATTTTTCCGCTGAATCGGGGTGCGGAAAACTTTCGGCATCGTCTGTTTCCTCCCGTAGGGTTTGCCAACAATGGCGCAAGTAGGCGGAGAGGCCCATCTTCAGGCGTTTGGCGTCTTTTTTGAATTTGTCGTGTTCCGCGACCGTCAGGCGCATGGTAATTCCCCTGGAGGCCGTATCGTCGCTCACGGCGATGGGGCGGCCCGTCCGCTTTTTGTCGGCGGCGATCTCGGCTGCGGTGCGCGGCTTTCCCTTCGGCCTGCCTGTCGGTCTGGGCGTGTTCGTTCTTTTCGCGGCCATGGTGCGACCCTCCTGTGAAAGATGTCGAACCCCGCGCCATGATGCGCCGGCGGCGCGTGAAAATCATGGCGCGGGATGGAGCAACCATGTCGTTTTCGTCGAATCGTCGAACAATGGAATTATACCTCGAACGCCCGTAGCGGCCCCATCGCCTTCAACGCTTCCACCTCCTGGCGCTGCGCGGAAGCGGCGATCCAGGCGCGGAGTTTGCCGACGATCCAGACCTTGCGACCGGCAAGCGTCATCGGCGGGGGAATCTCCAGACGTTCCACCATTCGCTGTATCGTCCTGCCGGAACACGCGAAGGCGGCGGCGAGTCCCGCCTTGGTAATATAGTCGCCGTCGACGTATTCCGCCAGACTCATGACCGGAGCGTGCCGGGATATGTGACAGGCGGCGTCATGACAATCCTGCGGCGTGGTTGCCGCTGTGTTTTCATTGAGATTCATGTGCTTATTCTCCCTCGTTCCAGTCTCTCGGACATCCCGCCGCGACCCAGGCCACCAGATCGCTTTTCCGCCAGCGGTACATGGTGCCGATGCGGATGGGCTTCGGCACATGGCCGTTCCGGTTGAGCTTGTACCAGTTCGATTCGCTGATCATGCAAAACGCCGCCGCTTCTTTCGTGGTGTAAAGAATGGGAGCCGGTTTCCCACCTTGCCGCACTTCTCCTTCCCGATTCCCGCCAGGAAAATCCCCGTTTTCGTGTTCGTCCATCGCGTTCCCTTTCAATCTATGCGATTTTTCCAGCCTTGCCTTTTCGTCTGTCCAGTTCCAGCGCTATTGCCGGGCCGCTGATCCTTCCCGCCCATTTGGCGACGCCACCCTCCTTGTGCTTCATAAAATCCATCATGATCTCCACAAACAGCAAACGCGCCGCCTCGGTCGGATAGTGCCGGTGCCGGTTTTTACCGGGCATCAGCCCGGCCATCGTCATGGCGATGGGGTCGGCGTCGCCGTCGTCCAGCATGGTCGAGC
>DAIPJX010000324.1:0-1655 GCA_036770065.1 Planctomycetota bacterium | reverse complement strand
GCCATTCTTCAAGGAGACGACATGGCACTCAGGGAAATCGCATTCGCTTCATACAACAAACGCGACACCGTCAAAGGGTGGATCTATACCCCGATACGCAAGCCGCGCGCCGTCGTGCAGGCGGTGCACGGCTTCGGCGAACACTCCAGGCGTTATCTTCATATGATTGGAACGCTGCTGGACGCCGGATTCGTGGTCTGCGCCGACGATCACGTCGCCCACGGCAAAACGGCCGCCGACGCCGACACCTGGGGCGACCCGGGCGGCAAGGGCTTCGCCACCTACATCGAGGACGAACACAGTCTACGGGAATTGGTCATGAATGATTACCCCGGGATTCCCTACTTCATGTTCGGTCATAGCTGGGGGTCGATGATCGCGCGCGGGTACGCCGCCCGGCACGGAGAGGGCATGAGCGGCATGATTCTGTGCGGCGTATGCTCGCAGCTCCGCGGCGCGGATCTCCTTTGCGAACGCGACGACATGCGCAAAATGATCGACTCCGGACTTGGCCGGGAAGACGGCAGCCGCTTCCAGGCGATACTGTTCAGCGGCATGACGTCGCGATTCGAGAATCCCCGGACGCCCAACGACTGGATTGCCGGCGACCCTGACGTCGTCGCCGATCACGCCTCCGATCCGTTCAACAATCTGACCAATCCGC
This sequence comes from Planctomycetota bacterium, assembly GCA_036770065.1. Classification (GTDB taxonomy): domain Bacteria; phylum Planctomycetota; class SZUA-567; order SZUA-567; family SZUA-567; genus JAJBSZ01. Next base: position 991 of record DAIPJX010000324.1, on the reverse strand, counting down.
CGACAGTGCAGTTGATTCACGACTTTGTCGAACTCTACCGCCTCATCGAGGCGGACGACTGGGCGGCGAAGGTGCCGCGCGAGCTTCCGGTATATCTGATCGCGGGCGACATGGATCCGTGCTGCAATTACGGCGAGGGCCTTTATCACGTCGCCAACCGCCTTGGCATTACCGGCCACAACGCGATCAAGGTTCGTTGCTACAGCGGCGAGCGTCACGAAATTCACAACGAACCGCACCTTCGCGGTGAAGTGGAACAGGGAATCGTGGAGTTCATCGACGGTGTTTTGTCGCACGTCAGGAAATAGTGTATGTATGTCCGGTCACGGCTTTGAGGCGCGGGAAAAAAGTGGGCATGGATAATTGCCGAAATGAACATGACGTCGGCGGGGCGGGGGATTCCGACGATGATTGTGACGAAAGCGGGGAACTCGACGAATTTGTCCGGCGAATGGCGGCATCTGCTCCGAAAAGTCTGACCATGCACTCCGGCCGGTCGCCGGCATTGGAACAGGTCTGCGGACACGGGCGGGATTGTCTCTTCGCGATCAATTTCACGCTTCGCAGCTGGTTTGGCGTCGTTTGGTGCATTGTGTCGTCGGCATTGGCGCTGAACATGCTGCATGAGTTGTGGAGGCAAGCCGGACCGGTGATGCGTCAACCGGGCGATTCCGGCATGACCCTGTGGTTCGCCCTTATGCTTTTTGCCTCGGCGATACTCGCGCTCGCGTTGGTGTATATCCTGGTTAAATGCGCCGAATGTCTTGGCGGCGATTTGTGGTTGTTGTTCTATCCTGATCACGTGACCCGGATTCGTTGTTTGTTTGGTCTGGTTTATTGGCAAAGCAATATTAATAAAAGTTCCGTTCGGGCCATTCGATGGACCCGCTCCCGTCGCCACAAGGAGAGCTGGAAGTTGTCGCTTGCACTTTTCTCCCGTCGCGGTTCCCGGCCGCTTCCTCTTGGCGACGCCCAGAACACGAAGTGGATG
>DAIPJX010000169.1:0-5679 GCA_036770065.1 Planctomycetota bacterium | reverse complement strand
TTCCTCCGCCGTCACGCCGGCTACGGGCGGAGCGGCCCCCTCTGCGGACGACGGCTCCGCCGTGCTCGACCCGTTTTCAGGATCGCCGTTTTCGGAAAACAGCGAACCCTCTTCCTGGTCGGCAGTTCCGGTTTGGCTTGTGGACGGTTCGTCCGCTTCCGCCATTCCTTCTCCAATGAAAGCAATCAACCCATAAACATCATGTTCAATTAACAATGAATAATGCTGGAAAAGTCTTACAGTATCAATCGCGCGCTACCGCGCGCTTTGCATCACAACGTGTCGTCGTTTGAGAGAACGCGGTAGCGCTCGAATCCTGAATGCAAGAATTTTCCGGCATTGTTCATTATTCATTGTCAATTGTTAATTTCAAACACAGCAAAACGTTACAACTCAAAAAACACAACTATAGCCCAAGCCCCCAATCGTATCTATCGTATCGGGATAAATCAAGACGCCACTTGCCGGGAAGAGAAGAACGGAGAAACAACGGCTTTTTCTTGCGATATGACACAACCGGAGTATCATGACAAAAGATCGATTTCATTCGTGAGGAGGGGAACGTGTCGTTGATCGCCCTGATTAATCCGGCGCGTGGCTTTTTAGCCATGTCGGCAATATTGGCCGGGTACTGCCTAATCCGGTTTTACGCCTACACCTCGGGAAACTTCCTGGTCCTCCCATATCTGCTCGCGGCAGGGGCCCTGCTCGGCATGGCCGACGCGGGCTGGAGACAAGTGTTCCAAATCGCCGCCGACGCCGACGACAACGACGTACAAACCCCGACTCGCGGAATGCTCTCGACAACCGCCGGGTACTTCGTCGCCGTCTTCACCACGCTGGCTGGCCTGATGTGCGCCATGACCGCCGGGTACAACGCCTTCCGGACAGCCGGAGTCTTTCTCCTGCTCAGCCTCGCGCGCTCCGCGCTGTTCAGGCGAACGGAAATCGTATCGCCCCTTCTCGGCGGATTGGCGTGGGGCGTCCTGTTCCTCATCGGCATGACGGCGTATCCGTCGTTTCTGGAAATGCTCTTCATCCGGGAAACATATCTTCCCGTCGCGTTCTTCACCGTCTATATGGTCGTGGCGTGCGTGCTCTCGCAAGTATGTACTTCGGCACGGCCGCGAGAAACGCCCGACGTCGAGGAACTGGCCAGCGAAACCGCGTCCCGCCTGCTCGAAATGCGCGGCGACGCCATAGACGGACCGGTGGCCTGGTTCGCCGGAGGCGCACTGGCGCTTATGCCTCTGGCGCTCGCCTGGGTCATGCCGTGGCCGTGGCGATGGCCGTCATGGGGCATACTCGCATTTTTGTCCTTGTCCATCATCGCCAAACTCATCCCCGTCCTTGCGTACAGAACGGCGCGGGATTTGGAAAAATTCACCGATAGCGTGTTCCGGGGCTCCGTCCTGCTGAGCGCCGGCGCGGTAGCCGGATTCGGCCTGTACACCATGAAAGAAATATACGACGGATGGGGCATTCCCATACCCGGCCGGGAAGAACTGGCCGCCATGATAATTATAATTCTCCTTGGAGGCCCCGCCTGGATCCTCAGGCGGCAGGCGCCCGACGAATAGTCGTATAAAAGAACGGAATGGCTGACAAAGAAAAAAAGCGCTTCGGACGCTCCCGGCTGGCCGTGCCGAAAACCATGACCCCCGACTGGTTCGGATGGCTCGGCGTCCTCACCATGGCGCTCCTGACCGTTGTCCGCATCGAACCATCCGAAACACCGTGGTTTTTCCCGCTGCTTTCGCTCGGGGAATGGCTTCTCATGCCGCTGGGCGCGGCCAGCCTGACCATGGGACTGCTCGCGCTCCGGCCGCAACACGAAAAAGGCGTTCTCCCGCTCTGGATAGCCGCCGTCATACCCGCCGCGGTCTGGCTCGCCGTCGTCGGCATCGCGATTCTCCGCAATCAGGCCCTTCCGACCGAAGGCGACATGCTGCTGGCCTGGACAGTCCAACTGATTTTCCCGACCATGGCGTTCCTCCCGCTTTTGGCCCAACGCATGTGGCGAAACCGGCTTATGTGGGCGCTCCTCGCGGGCGTCCTCGCCAATATCGTCCTCATCATATACCAGTCCGCCGGCGGCGGCGGCGACAACGCGGGCGGCTTTCTTGCCCACCGGTACGACTACGGACTGCTTCTGGGCGTTTCGCTGCCGCTCCTGTCCGCGTGGCGCGGAGGGGAAATCAGAAAAAACCGGGCGCTCATCATCATGTTCTGCACCTTTCTCCTGCCCGCCATGGCGCTGGGCACCTGCAATACCGTATCCGGCATGGCGGCGGCGGCGGCGGGACTGACGGTCAGCTGGGCCGCATGGCGAAGCCCGGGATGGATCATGGGGATTTTCCTCGTCCTCATTGTCTTCGGGTACGGCAGCCAGGCGCGAACCGCGCAAGACGAAGGCAAACGGGCCAGGCTCGCCGCAACAGCCGCCGTAAACAGCGATGATTATGAACGCGCGTTTTCCGTGTTCGTGCATGCGCCGTTCTTCGGCGACGGGCCGGGAAGTTTTCTCGCCGGGGACCTGGACGGCTACCACGCCACAACCTCGCGAATCCTCGAACCAACGCCGTGGTACGCAAACCTGCTCGGAGGCGCGGGCATCGCCGGCATCGGCCTCTGGCTAGTTCTTCTGGCCGAAATCGCCGCGCGCGCGCTGGGCCGAAGCGGAAATCGAAGCTTGTGGGCGGGCGGAGCGCTGGGCGCAACCGCCGCGCTCGCCGTCTCCGGGCTTTGGACTGGAGGATTGCCCGAAGGCGTCGGAGCGCTGGTCGGACTGCTTTTGGCGATCTCTATCCTGCCGGAGTCGGACGAAGACCCCGCTCCCCGCCGTGCCGCCCGCCGCCGGAAACGCGAAAACACAGGCAAAACCGCATGACAAAAAAATCACCCAACGTGTTCCGGCGTTGGGTGATTTTCATATGCCGTTCGTTTTCGGGCCGGTCTCGTCACTTGCTGGACAGGATGTCGGTAATCGCGCGCGCCATGTCGCCAATCGCAACCAACCGTTCCGCGCCGCCGCGCTTCATTGCCTCGGCCGGCATGCCGAACACGATGGACGTCGCCTCGTCCTGCGCCAAACAACGGGCCCCGGCGTCGCGCATCGCCTTCAACCCGTCGGCGCCGTCAGCGCCCATGCCGGTCAGGACAACGCCAATCGCATTCTTTCCCACCGTCTTGGCGGCGGAAAACATTGCCGTATCCACAGACGGAGCATGCCCGCTGAACGGCGGATCGTCCGTCACCGACACGGAATACCCGGTGCGGGAATCTTTCCTGATCATCAATTGCTTCCCGCCCGGCGCAACCAGAATGCGGCCATTGATGATTTGATCGCCGTCTTCCGCCTCCTTGGCCCTCATCGCCGTCTCGGAATCAAGCCGGTTGGCGAACAAACGGGTGAAACCGCCCGGCATATGCTGAATAACCACAATTCCCGGCGTGCGCTCGGGAAAACGGGTCACCACCTCCCGCACCGCCTCCGTACCCCCCGTCGACGCGCCGATAACGATAACCCGGCCGGAAGGTTCGGGATGGCCGACAACCTGCTCTTTTTTTAGTTCCGCCGTTTGCCGCGCGGTCCGGACCGATTCCGAATGCCCAACGCTTTTGAATTTCAACAACTTCGCATTGGCGGCAATCTTGATCTTCAACGTCAACTCGTTCAGGAGCAATTCCATCCCACGTGCCAAATCCGCCTTGGGTTTCGCGACAAAATCAACCGCGCCCAACGCCAGCGCGTCCAGCGTAAGCTGCTTGCCCTTCTCGGTCAGGGCAGAAACCATGACGATCGGCAACGGATACTGCGGCATGAGACGCCGCAAAAATTCCAGTCCGTTCATGCGCGGCATCTCAACGTCCAGGGTCATGACGTCGGGACGGAGAATGGGAATCTTCTCCCCCGCCTCAAACGGATCGGCGGCCGTACCGACAACCTCGATCTCCGGATCCCGCGACAGGCCGACCGACAGGATATCACGAACAAGCGCCGAATCGTCGACGATGAGAACACGAATTTTTTCCGCCATGCCTCACAACCTTTCACTCGAAATCAATCGCTGCGCCGGTACACGGCTGGCGCAATATATTCGTACCCGGGATGATCGCCGACCATCGATTCGGAATGACCGATGACCAGGCATCCTTCCGGCGCCAGCCAGTCGTGCAACCGGTCCAGAAGCTTTTGGCGATTGCCCCGGCTGAAATAAATCATCACGTTCCTGCAAAAAATAATATCAAATTTCGCACGAAACGGATACGCGTCATTCATCAAATTCAACCGGCGAAACGTGATCTCGCGCCGGAACTCCGGTTTGACCTCGTAATTTTCGCCGTCATTCCAAGGCTGGAAAAAAAGCGCTCGCACATCCTTCGGCACCGGTTCAATACGCGCGTCGTTGTACACGCCCCGCTTGGCTGTCTCCAGCGCGGCCGCGGAAATATCCGTCGCCAACACCCCCGCCCGCCAGTTGCGGTAATCGAAATGGAAGTATTTGTACAACGTAAACAAAATGGTGTACGCTTCCTCGCCCGTGGCGCAGGCGGCGCACCAGATGCGGAGATCCCGGTCGCCGGTCGCCGTTTTTCTTTTCACCAGATCCGGCAATATCCGTTCAAGCATGACCGCGAAGTGCGCGTCTTCACGGTAAAACGCCGTGTGATTGGTGGAAATGCGATTCACCAACTCGGACAAGAGTTCGCCCGACGGGTCGTTCTTAATCGCGTCGAGACACGCGCGGTGGCTGGCAAAGTTGTACTTCTCCATCATGGGATGGATGCGACCGGTGACCAGAGTGATTTTGTTTTCGCCCAAAGTAATGCCGAAATTGCGGGAAATCATATCGACCAGTTCCCGAAATTCGGGAAGCGGAATGTTCTGGATGTTCAGGGGAGCGAACGCTTCGGCGTTGTACATGACCACGGTGTCGCGAATTTTCCGCTGGGGGCGATACCGGGGATCATTCGGATCGGGTTCGGACCCGTTCCGCGCATCGTGATGCGGTTCATACTGTTTTGAACTGTCCGTCATGACGCGTCATTCCCCGGGTACCAGTCCTCCAGGCCGACATCGTTCACCTTGGCAAGAACGCTTTCGCCCGTCCCCGTGTAAAAAATCAACTTGCGGGCAAATCGTCCGCCCATATCGGAACCGGCGATGCGAACGCCGAGCTTGCCGAGAATTTCGTAGCCGACACGCATATTGGTCAATCCCCGGCATGATGCATATCCGGGCGCATCGGGGTTGTCGGCGCCGCCATACATGTACGTTTCCAGGTTTCGTCGATCCGATCCGGCTTTTTCAAACATGCGTATCAATCCTACCAACGCCGGCGCGGCAAAATCGGGCGTCGATCCCCTGCCCGCGCGAAACGGATAACTATAATGCCCCACTCCGCCGAAACACTGCCGCCGGTCATACATGGTCACGGCAACGCCGCTGGCAATCACCGTGCACAATCGCGTGGGCACACTCGGGAGCAAAAGAAACCCCGGGCCAAGATACAATGTTCGGGTAATCGGAAGCGGCATAAAAAAAAGACCCCGGCCAGATACGCTTTTCCGCCCAGCTCCTTCCCGGGGAGCAGGACACCCGAAAGTATATCGGCGGCCGGGTTTTTTTCCAATAAAAGTTGAAAAAACGACGCGATTCCGCAAATCGTCACCGTG
>DAIPJX010000168.1:0-5707 GCA_036770065.1 Planctomycetota bacterium | reverse complement strand
CGAAATATCCCGACTGCGCCGGCACCCGGCAACTGCCCGGCGAAGAGGCGGAGAGCGAACCGGACGACGAAGCCATAGCCGGGGAGGTTTGTCCCGAGTGCGGTTCGCCCATGGCAAAGAAGCGTTCGCGCTTCGGGGTGTTTTTGGCGTGTTCGGCGTATCCGGCCTGCAAGATAACCCGCCCTATCGCGAAGAACGGCCAGGTCATCAAGTTGCCGGACATCAAGCGCGAATGCGAGAAGTGCGGCAAGCCGATGGTGGTGAAGTCGGGGAGGCGCGGTCCGTTTCTTGCGTGTTCGGGCTATCCGGAGTGCCGCAACACGAAGCATTTGGACAAGGACGGCAACGTGGTCGAATTGCCGGAGGTCGAGGGCGCGGTGTGCGACAAGTGCGGCCAGCCGATGGTGGTTCGCATGAGTCGTCGCGGTCCGTTTTTGGCCTGCTCCGCCTATCCCAAGTGTCGAAACGCGAAGCCGATTCCGAAGGCGGAGGTTTAACGCGGGCGTCATGAACAAGAAGCACGGAAAAACGCTCGAGGCGATTTTTTCGACGCCGGTTCGGTATAACATCCCTTTCCGGGATGTCGAGGCTTTGCTGAAAGCGGTCGGGTGTTCGGTTGACAATCTGGGTGGCTCTGTTGTACGATTCAGCAGGGGCAAACAGTTTTGGTTGACGCATCGTCCTCATCCGCAGAAAGAAGCAAAGGGCCATCAAGTTTCTCATGTGCGAAGGTATTTGTCTGATTTGGGAATCAAGCCATGAATGAAATGACGTATAAAGGGTATATCGCCCGTATTGAATATGATTCGAACGATCGCTGTTTTTTTGGTCATGTTCAGGGCATTAAGGATATTATTGACTTTGATGGAAAAAGCGTGGAAGAGTTGGAGGCGGCTTTCCATCAGATAATCGATTTTTATATGGAATCGTGTCGGGAAATCGGCAAAGAGCCGGAGCGGTCACAGAGCGGTATGCTGGTTGTGAAGTTGCCGGAGTCGCTCTACGAAGAAATTTCGCTGGAGTCGGAAAAACTTGGAAAGTCGGCGGCGGCGATTGTGGTGGACGCGCTGAAAAAAACACGGTTCTCATCCGGCAAGAACAAAAAGCTGCCGCGCCGCAAGGCGCTTGTCGAATAATTGCGCTGGTGTGAAAAAAATCGCGAAAGTGCTTGACAAAAAAAACGATATTCATAGTATATGAATCACTCCGGCGGGCATGTCCCGCCGCACTTGTTTAAATTTGGGCGACTAGCTCAGTTGGCTAGAGCACCAGCTCGACAAGCTGGGGGTCACTGGTTCGAGCCCAGTGTCGCCCACCAAATTTTCACCGTGACCGCTTGACGGAAACGGTCCCGCGTCAAAAAGACGCCGCCCCGGGTGGGAGCGCCCTCCCTTCCCGCGGGTTGAATACAACGGACTGTGTGTGCGTCCGCGGACAAAGGGTGCAGACAATCCGGAAATGTTCGCTTCCGAACCTGACGCCCTTATTGCGCCGGGTTTTGCCGTAGCGGTCTCCCGCCTTGGTCCTGCCTGTTCGCGAGCGCTTGTCCTCAATGAAAGCGAATGGGATTATGGTCACTATCACTCTGCCCGACAACAAAACCATCGCGCTCGACGCGCCCGCGACGCTTTTCGACATAGCCGGAAAAGTGGCGCAGGGGCTTGCGAAAAAGGCGCTCGCCGCCGACGTCAACGGCACGCTCATGGACATGTCCGCGACGGTTTCGTCCGATGCGGCCGTCCGTTTCGTCACCGCCGACACGCCGGAGGGGCTGGACATTATCCGTCACTCCGCTTCCCACATTCTGGCCGAGGCGATTCAGCAGATTTTTCCCGGCGCCAAGTTCGCGTATGGTCCCGCTGTCGAAGACGGGTTTTATTACGATGTCGACGCGCCCGTCGCCATCACCGCCGACGATTTGCCGAAAATCGAAAAGGCGATGCAGAAGATCATCAAGGCGAACCGTCCCTTTGTCCGTCGCGAATTGACCCGCGCGGAAGCGAACGAAAAATACAGGAACGACGAATACAAGCTGGACAATATCGCCCGTGCCGAGGGCGATGTCATCAGTTTTTACGAGCAGGGGGACTTTTCCGATCTTTGCCGCGGCCCGCACGTGCCGTCCACGGGCAAGGTGGGCGCGGTCAAGGTCATGAGTCTGGCGGGAGCGTACTGGCACGGCGACGCGAACCAGAAGCAGTTGACCCGCGTCTACGGCACCGCTTTTCCGACGAAGGAGGAGTTGGACGCGCATCTGCAAAAGCTGGAAGAGGCCAAGCGCCGCGATCACCGCGTTATCGGCAAGCAGATGGATTTGTATTCCACCGAGCCGGACGTCGGCCCGGGCCTGATTTTGTGGCATCCGAACGGATCCGTTATTCGTCATGAGGTGGAGGCGTTCTGGAAGGAAGAGCATCTCAAGCGCGGGTATCAGCTTTTGTATACTCCGCACATCGCGTCGGAAGAGGTGTACAAGCGTTCCGGCCATCTTGAGAACTACGGCGACATGATGTACAGCCCGATGGACATCGACGGCAACCCGTACCGGGTCAAGCCGATGAATTGTCCCGGCCATATCCTGATTTACAATTCGAATGTGCATTCGTACCGCGAGTTGCCGTTCCGCTGGTGCGAACTGGGAACGGTGTACCGGTATGAGCCGTCGGGCACGTTGCACGGCATGCTTCGCGTGCGCGGTTTTACCCAGGACGATTCGCATATTTTCTGCACGCCCGAACAGGTCGAGGACGAGATCAACGGCGTTCTCGATTTGATGGAAGACATGATGAAGACGTTCGGGTATCAGTACAAGGCGTTTCTCGCCACTCGCCCGGCCAAGTCCATCGGCACGGACCGGCAGTGGGAGACGGCCACGGCGGCGCTTCGGGCCGTGCTTGAGCGGCGCGATATGCCCTACGAGGTTGATGAGGGCGGCGGCGTGTTCTACGGGCCGAAAATCGACATTAAACTGGTCGACGCGCTTGGCCGCGAGTGGCAGGGTCCGACGACGCAGCTTGATTTCAATTTGCCCGAGCGTTTCAATGTCGAGTATGTCGGCGCCGACAACGAGCGTCACAAGGTCGTCATGCTTCACCGTACGGTTCTCGGTTCCATGGAGCGGTTTATCGGCGGCTTGATTGAACATTTCGCGGGTGATTTTCCGCTTTGGCTTGCGCCGCAGCAGGTGCGTATCTTGACTGTCACCGACGCGAGCATTGGGTATGGGCGCGAGATTGAGGCGGATCTTCGGGCGCGGGGCGTTCGGGTGCATTTGGACGATCGCGGCGACAAGATTGGCGCGAAAATCCGTGAAGGCGAGTTGGCTCGGGTTCCGGTCTTGCTTATTGTCGGCGAGAAGGAAATGGAATCGGGCGAAGCATCGGTTCGCCGGCGTTTGGTGGGCGATCTTGGCAGTTGCAAGATTGACGAACTTGTTTCCGGTTTGGTGCGTGAGATTCGCGAGCGCCGGCTTCCGCCAAAGAAGGGTTGAGGTTTGGCGGTTATGGGACGGATGTGGTTGTGGGCATGGCGCCGGGATTGTTTGCGGGAAAATAACAGGGGAGATTGAATGACCAACGGCGGCAAAAAGGAACTGAGGCTGAACGAACAGATTCGCGGAGACGAGGTGCGGCTCATTGGCGAAGAGGGCGAGGCTATTGGTGTGGTTCCTTTGACTGAGGCTTTTGACCGTGCCCGGGAGGCGGAACTGGATTTGGTGGAGATTTCTCCCACCGCCAAGCCGCCTGTGTGTCGCATTATGGACTATGGCAAGTTCAAGTACCAGCAGGCCAAGCGCGATCACGAGCAGAAGCGCAAGCATCAGGCGTCGGAGCTGAAGCAGCTTCGGATCAAGTCGTTCCGTATTGAGCCGCACGATATTGGCATCAAGCGCGGCAAGGCGCGACAGTTCATTGAGGCGGGGCATCGGGTATTGTTTATCATGATGTTCCGTGCGCGCGAGCATTCGCATGCCGATTTGGGCGAGCAGTTGTTGTTGGAGCAGTTTTCCAAGCCTCTTTCGGATGTGGCGAAGATGGAAGCGTCTCCCAGGAAAGACGGCAAGAAGATGACGATGTCTTTGGCTCCTCTTCCGAATTTGAAGCAGATTCTTGCGGTGCGTGAAAAGGAGGAGGGCAAGCGCAGGGCGGAGGCGGAGCGGTTGGAGGCGGAGCGAAAGGCCGCGGCCGATCTCGAGCGTATTACCAGGATTATTCCCAAAGTGGCCGAAGGCGACTTTGAGGACGAGGATGAGCCGGAGTTCGCGGAAGACGACGAATAAGCGTTTTCGCGGTATCCGACATATGAGCGGGGCAATGATTGCTATTGCCCAAACGAAAGGATTTGTCACATGCCCAAGCAGAAACCGGTAAAGGCGCTGGTGAAACGGGTTCGGGTTACCCGCACCGGCAAAGTCATGGCCAAGGGCGCGGGGAGCCGTCACAAGCGTGTCCGCAAGAGCCCTGTCCAGAAACGTCGCTTGTCAAAAGTCCGTCCTCTCGAAGGCGCGGCGGTCAAGCAGATCCGTCTTGGTCTTGGTTTGATGTAGGATTTTTGATAGGAGCAGAAGATGTCACGTTCAACCACAGGTGTGGCGCAGCATAAAAAGCGCAAGGCGGCGATGAAGAAGGCCAAGGGTTTTGTTGGCGGCAGGTCCAAGTTGCGTCGGATTGCGCAGGGCGCGGTGATTCGTGCCGAGGTGTACGCGACGCATGATCGCCGCAAGCGCAAGGGCGATTTCCGTCGTTTGTGGATTACTCGTATTTCCGCCGCTGTTCGCGCGTTGGGCATGTCGTACAGTCGTTTTATCGAGGGCATGACCAAGGCTCACATTGAGCTTGATCGCAAGACGTTGTCCGAGCTTGCCATTCACAGTCCGGAGGCGTTTGGTCTTGTGGTTGAGCAGGCGAAGGCCGCTTTGGGCAAGTAGGGTTTGTTTGTTCGGAGCCATCTGAGGCATGATATGCGGGCGGACCGGCGACGGTCCGCTCTTTTTCGTTGTGCGCCCGGCAGGGCGCATTCACTTGGAGGTGCAAGTCCTCTATGGACCCTGATGGCGGGAACCGTTAGCCGAACAGCAAGGGTGTCCGTCGCGAGGCGGAATCTGAAGGAAGCTGTACGCAAAGTCCTGGCCCGATGCACAAGAACCGCATATGAGGCAGCCGTATCTGGGCAAGAGGGCAACGAGACTCAAAGCCCGATAGTCATCCAGGAAGGTACGGCAGTAAATGCGGCGGGTATATGGGATGAAGGTGGGTGCGTATTACCCGGGGAGATCTGGCAACTGGCCTTCCGGGCTTGATGGGGCAGCAATGTCCCATGACGGTTGTCAGAAGTCAGCAGAGGGCATAGTAGGTCGTTCGACCCGGCTGAAGGCCCGAACGTGCAAGGCATGTTGTGAACTTGCCATTTCGAGTACGGAACGAGCGCAGTCAAGTACGCCTGTGTAGCCTGTGAAATGGCGAACGGCCGACGCCAAGACCGGAGGGCGGCGGGCAGAACCCGCGAGAGTACGGTATGGAGTGCCCAAACGTACCGGCAATAGGGAAGAATTCACGGCAGGAAAGAAGCACTGCTCATGCATCATGGTCGCACGCGGCACGCAACCGGTTTGTCGCGTTCGTGATTCATGGAAGTGCCGACGTCATCTGCTTTGCACGAACCGCCGTATACCGAACGGTACGTACGGTGGTGTGGGAGGACGGAAGGG
>DAIPJX010000167.1:0-5720 GCA_036770065.1 Planctomycetota bacterium | reverse complement strand
CGGCAACAGTTCATGTGGCGGCAACGCCATATGAAACGCCAATATCGCAGCCTGAATTCATTCGGCGTGTGGTTTGGCATAAACGAATGTATCTGTATGACTGTCATGCTATTCGATAACAGAAATGTTGTAAAGCATGAATATTATATTTTGTCATTTTCTGTTTTGGCGATCATGCGGTACTGCAACTGAAGAGGCGCTTTCCCGATAAAAGAAAAGCGCCTTCGCCGCAAAGTTATTTATGCGTATCGGATACGTGATCGATTTCGTTGGCCAGTTCGACTATTTGGCCGGCCGCCGATTCAAGCTGGGTGAACGCGTCGTTCAGCGTGGCCGCATCGGTCACCCCTTTTTTGGCCGACGCAATTGTGCCCTCGACCATCGTCCGGGTGTCGCGCGCCGCGGAAGCGGAACGCTGGGCCAGATTCCGAACCTCCTCCGCCACTATCGCAAAACCCTTCCCCGAATCGCCGGCACGGGCAGCCTCGACCGCGGCGTTCAGGGCAAGCAAATTTGTCTGAAACGCGATTTCCTCAATGGAATGCAAAATCGTGCCTATGCGGTTGGAATACGTGTCAATTGAATTGATCGATTCGGACATGTCCCGCATGGCGCGAGAACTCGCGGAGGCGGCCGTCGACGCGTGGCGGGCGACTTCCTGAATGCGCCCGATGTTCGCCTTGCCTTCGTTTGCCTTGTCCAACAGGAAATAATGGCAGTTCTCCGGACGGTTGTACCCCATATGAATGGCGTGAATCATCTTTTCGCATGAGTTGTACCCGCAGGCGGAACAGTTGTACATGTCGTTCTCGCCGCTCTTGCCAAGCTGCTCCAGGATGTGCCGGCGCTCGTTCGCGGAAAGCTCCGGAATATGGGCGCTGCCGGAACGGTTTTCGTATCGCCTGTCGTACAGCCCGGGCTTCCAGTAGGCGTCGATGTACGCGTCCAGTTTTTTCCGCCCCGCCTGGCCCGCCTTCTTTTTCGGTCTGTACCAGGCATTGCCCGACTTGGCGTACCGTTCCTGCATCTGCAAGTTTCGGTCCTCGATCCGCTTTTCCAGCCGGTCCAGCGAATTGCCGCGCTCGGGCGCGGCCGTGCCGCCGTTGCACCCCGCTTCGCAATTGAGGCAGTCGACAATGAGCGGCGCTTCGCCCGCGCGAATCGATTCCTCCAGCTCGTCAAGATAATGATAAATAAGGTCCGGTCCTTCAATCTTCCGTATCCTGGAGCCAATGCCGGGAACAAAACGCTCCGCCGTGCGCATCAACCCTCCGGGAGTGGAAAACAACACCGCCCGCTCGGCCGGCGGATTGTCGTACTCGACCGCCGGATAGCGGTCCAGGCGATCATGCTGCGACGTGAAAAAATCGCGAATGGCGGAAAACGTGACGTTGTAGTCGCCCAATCCCGTCGCGTCGAATTCACGGCGCTTCGCCAGACAAGGCGAAATGACCGCTATCTTGTGACCCCGGTATTCCGGATAATATTCCTTCACCATGCGTATGGCGTGCAGCATCGGGCTGTCCGCCGGCGCGAGATACGGCAAAAGCTCCGGCTTGTAAATCTCGATATAGTTGACAATCGCCGGGCAGGGCTGGGCGATGACGCAATCGGGCTGGTTGGCCTTGACATGTTCAAGGTAGCTCTTGACCGTCAACTCGGCCCCGAAGCTGACATCGAAAACCGCCGCCGCACCAAGCGAGCGCAGCCAGCCGTTTATGTTCAGATACGTGTCGGGGAAATTTGAGGCGATCGCCGGCGCAACAAACGCGATCATCGGCGTGCCGCTTTTTATGTCGGCATAGAAACGATCGAAATCGTCAATCCCGACACGCGCTCCGTGTTCGCATGCGTCGATGCATTGGCCGCACGCTATGCACCGATCGCTGTTTACGTGGACGCAATCATCTTTCGCCTCATTTGCGAATTTGACCGGACAAACGGAAATGCAACGATGACATTCAACACATTTTTCAGGGACCGTCTGGATAACTGCCGCCAACTTTGCCATAACAGGGCCTTTGCTGTGTGACTACAATCGGTACCTTCGATAAAACCAAATCAAGAACAAACATAACACGATAGCAGAAGCTGGAATGAGGTCAAGGGATAAAATACTTGAACCTGTATGGTCTGCAAAATTCCGCGTTAAAATAAAAACGCCTCTTGTGAATAAGAGGCGTTTTCGAACGTTCCGAACGATGTGGCTAGCGATAATAATAACAGTTGCAACCGGGGTCGTAGATCAGCGTCGGTTGCTGCGGAACGACAACCACAGGCTGCGGCTGCGGAACGACGACCACAGGCTGCGGTTGCGGAACGACGACCACGGTTTCGCGGGGCGGAGGAGTGGGGTCTCCGAATACGCCCGAACCAATTACCGCCCCCAACGCGGCGCCAATTCCGAATCCAACCCAGTCACGGTCATTGTGTCTGCGGTTATTGTGGTGACGGCTTGGAGGGGGCGGGGGCGGAGGACGGCGGCGCGGCGGCGGCTGACGACGGTGCTGCGCCACAATGACGCGTTCCTGCTTCCTCGGTTCGTGGGCGAACGCCGGCGGCACGACGGACGCGGCGAATATCAAGAGTGCCAACGAAAATATGGCGATTTTTTTCATGGCGGATTCCTTTCATACCAATCGGTTGACAGGTGTTTCTCATAATTGTAGTGGACCGGCATGCGATAATGTTACATTCGTGCATTGTAAAAAAAAACATATTTTCAGGCAAGAGTCGGCCCGCAATCGCCACAGGGCAAAAACACAGGCGCATTCCCGGCCGGAATGCGCCTGTCGGAGCCTGCGTCGCCTAATGCGAACCCTATTCAATAACCGTCACCTTTGCGCCGATTCGGGCATAGCTGAACAATTCCTCCACGTCCCGATTAAGCAACCGAACGCATCCGGCACTGGTATATCCCGGAATCGAATCATCAACCGTCGTGCCGTGAATGCCCAGCCCCTGCGTGTTCATCCCCTTCATCGCCATCCACCGGGTGCCGAGAATGTTCTCCGGATGGCCGAAGGCCAGCAGTTGGCCGTTCAACGGATTGGTCCAGGACGGATCCTTTTCCTTTGAAATCAGTTCATACGTCCCTGCCGGCGTCTTCATGCCTTCGCCGACGCAACTCTTGTACTCGCGAACCCAGCGGCCGTCGAGAAACCAGGTGACCGTGGGCGTCAATTCGGGATTGGTGGAATTTTTCCGGACGATTATCGACACTTCGCCGACCACCAGCTTCAAATCCATGCCGACGCGGATGCGGTTCGGATTGATGCCGTTGATGCGGGCGATGGATTCGTAATCGACCCGGTAACGGTTCGCAATCGAACCGAGCAACTCCCCGTTCTGCACCTTGTGGTAGCGCGCCATTTTGGTCGGAGCCGATCCGAAAAAGAGCGAGTCGTTCAGATTGGTCAGGTTCGCCTTGATCTTTTCCTTGACCTCGGCGGGAAGGAACGGCGCGTCGTCAACGCCAATGACCCGGGAGTACAACAACTGGATGTCGTCCCAATACGACGTCTGCATCTTGGTCGTCGCGTACCGCGCGTACCATGTGTCGGCCAACGCAAGAGCGGAAAAACGGCCGCCGACCAGAGTGGGGTATTTCTCGGCCGCTTCGCGCCAGGCGGACTCGGCCCTGGCCTCGTCCCTGACCATTCGGGCCGCATACCCCAAACGGTAGCCGGCGTCGGCGCGGTCTTCGTCCGAAAGCGGGGTTTGCATCAATTCCTCGACCCGGCGCAGCGCTTCGGACGGGTTGGAGGCGAGCATTTGATCGATGACTTTCATTTGCGATCGGGCGTCGGACAACACCGGCGTCGGATTCATGGCCGGACCGGCGGAAACCGGCGCGGCGGAACGGGGCTGTTCGATGCCTGCCTGAACGGCGGGCGCGCGTTCCCGCCGCGCCGGCGCGGTGACGTCGGCGACATTGATGGGGCCGGTCGGCGCGGGAGCGGTCGGACGGGCCTCCGGTTGTTCGGTCGGAACGGCGGACGCAAGCGCGTCGGACGACTGCCGGGTGACCGGCGCCGACTCGGTCGCGGAAACGATGGAGCCGAGATATCTGCCCGCAACGTTTCGGCCATAATCGACGGCGACGTCAACGGCGACGTCAATCGCATTGAAATGCCATACGGCCAAAGCGCCGCCGCCCAATCCAAGGCACAGCGCGCACAGGGCAAGCCGTTTTTTCCGGCCGCCGGCGGGGCGGTGGGAGGGCTGATTCATGTCATTCAGAATTTGCCGATAATTTATTGCCACGGGCATTCCTCTTTTTGGCTATTCCGGCACATATGCGCCGAACGTGACGACAGGCGGCGGAGACGCCGGTGAAACACAACCGGCCTGCCACTCGTTACTTTCCCCGGCTTTGCCGTTCCTTTCACAACTTCCGATAAAAAATACGGTTTTTCAAAAAAAATCACCCGGGTACTCTTGTGGAAAACTCCGCCGGTACGGCTTCAACCGGACGGTTCACCATGTCCGACGCGCGCCGGGAAAACGCATCCGCGTCGCCGCTGGCGAAAAAGCGGGTTTTTCCGCCTCCGCCGCGAACACCCGTCAGCGCATCCCGTTCCCGCAATACCTGCTCCACCCGCCGGGCAATGGCGGGGCTGGGATCGACAACCCGACCCGCCGGTCCGGCGGCGGCGGCAATCGCTTCCTTTATCAACGGATAATGGGTGCACGCCAAAACCAGCGTATCCACCCCCCGCTCGAGAAGCGGCGCGATAATTTCCCGCAGGATCGGTTGCAGGGCCGGATCGTCGGGCGAATGCGTTTCTATGAATTCCGCAAGGCCGGGGCAGGCATGGCAGACGACCTCGGTCCCGTGGGCGAACCGCTCGACAACGCTTTCGAACAATTTTCCCTGAAACGTGGCATGGGTCGCGAGCACTCCTATTCTGCCCGATCGCGTCTCCGCCGCCGCCGGTTTGACCGCCGGCTCCATTCCGACGAACGGAATGTCGGGAAAGGACTCCCGCAAACTCGCCAGGGACGCGGCGGAAGCGGTGTTGCAGGCGACCGTCACCAGCTTGCACGGATGCGCGATCAAGTTGCCGGCAATGGCGTGGGAAAACCTCCGGACCTGATCCAGCGGACGCGGTCCGTACGGGATATGGGCGTTGTCGGCGAAATAGACAAACGATTCGTCCGGCAACAACCGTTCCATCTCGCGCAGCACCGACAGGCCGCCAAGCCCGGAATCAAATACGCCGATTGCAGCATTGTTCGCCATAGTGCCTTTTGTACGAATATCGCCGGGCGATTACAAGAACGTTCGTTATCTTCCGCCGCCAAACAGGTCTCGCCGCAAACTGCCGCGCAGGCTGTCCATCTTCCCGTATTCGCCCAAGTCGGACGCGTCCGTCCGGGGACGGTACAAATCCTGGTTCGCTTCGCGAATGGTCTGCGGCGGCGGGGCCGAAGCGCGCGCTTCGGCAATGACCGAACGGTCGAAATGCGGCGAGCGGCCCCGCGTCTGTTCGAACAGGCGCGTGTACGCGGCCACCCGCTCGTGCATCGGCCACGCGTCATATCCGGGATGCGCCGCCATCGCTTCGTAATCCTGCGGGTTCATCTCCGAGAGCGTTCGGGGGAATTGATCGAGTATCATCGGCTCGCCGAAAATCGGCGCGGAAGTCGCGCCCGCCCGGATTGCGCCGGACCGGTCGGGACGCGTTTCGGGAATGGGCGGCGACCAGTTCATATAC
>DAIPJX010000166.1:0-5725 GCA_036770065.1 Planctomycetota bacterium | reverse complement strand
CCCCAAACCCCCAAGCCAGCCTTCCGCTGGACCAGTTTTTTTATATTTGCCAACCCAGTCGTCCGGGTTGGCGGTTTTTTGAGCCAACATTCGACTGGAATCGTGCATGAATATCGGCATCGTCTGTTCACGACTCGATATGGCGGGCGGCGGCATGGAACGGCTTGCCCGCGACTGCATCGAAGGATTGCTGGACAGAAATGTGCAACCGCTGGTCATGACCCGAAAGGCTGACGCAACCATCCCCCCCGCGTCCAGACTGGAACAGGTGCGGGTTTTTCCGGTCTGGTTTGTGCCGGGAAAATTGCGCGACAGATATTTTTCGTGGCGGGCGGGCATCGTGAAACGCGCGGAACATCTCGACGCGCTCATCGCATTCAACCGGACGGAAAACGCCGACATCGTCGTTTGCGGCGGCACGCATTGCGGCTTTCTCGCCGAAACCGGAAAAAAACCGGGCCTGGCCGATCGATTGCATGTGACGATGGAGCGAAAACAGTATGCAACCGCGAAAATCATTATCGCCAACTCGCTCCTGATGCGCGACGAAGTGATACGCTACTATCAGGTGAAACCCGAACAAATCGTCGTCCTCTACCCAACCGTCGACCTCAACCGCTTCAAACCGGCGGACAAGGATACGCGGCGGGCGCTCCGGGAACGTTTCGGGTTCAGCCCGGACAAACGCGTGTTCGTGTTTCCGTCCGGCGATCACATGCGCAAGGGACTGCCGTTTATCCGGCCGTTTTTCGAGCACACCGACCTGCCGGTGGAACTGGTCGTCGCGGGCCGCGATGCGCCGTCGGGCAGGAATATTCGCAGCCTTGGCTTTGTGGAAAATATCGAACACCTGTTCCAGGCGGCCGACGCGACCATCCTCGCCTCCGGATACGAACCGTTCGGCATGGTTGGGGTCGAATCGGTCTGTTGCGGCACGCCGGCCGTGCTTGCGGACACCATGGGATGCGCCGAAGTCATGAGCGAGCCCGGAATCGCGAAGTTTTCCCTGTCGCGGCCGGAAAGCCTTCCCGAAGCGATTGCCAAGGCCTTGACGTTTGATCGGAGCCGGGCCTCCGATTTGCGGCAGTGCATCGCATACGATATGAGGAAGGAATATTTTGTCGACCAGTTGCTTCATTGCCTGGATATCATAAAGGTATAGACCGGCATGCGGATTTCACTTCTTGTCTCGACCTATGAAAGGCCCGACGCGCTGGCCGCCGCGCTCAGGAGCGCACTCGCGCAATCGCGCATGCCCGACGAAATCATGGTGGGCGACGACGGTTCGGGACCGGAGACCGCGGCAGTGGTTGAAAAGGCGAAATCCGAAGGGGTTCCGATACGTCATATTTGGCGGGAACACAACGGCTTTCGCGCCGGGCGTTCGCGCAATATGTGCGCCGCCGCCGCCACGGGTGAATATTTGATTTTTACCGACGACGACATTTACCTGCATCCCGATTTTGTCGCCGACCACGCTTCGGCGGCCGAGCCGGGTTTTTTCGTCCAGGGAACGCGGGTATTGCTCGATGCGGCGCAAAGCGCGCTTGCCATGGAACGCGAACAATATTGGCCGTCGTTGTTTGCGCCCGGCATCGGCAACCGGAAAAATCTCGTCCGCCTTCCATGGCTTGCCCGGGCGCTTATGCGCGGCAATGACAAACTCTCCGGCATACGAACCTGCAATTTCGCCGTATGGCGCGACGATGTTGTCCGGGTCAACGGCTTCAACGAGGATTTTGTCGGATGGGGCAGAGAAGATTCGGAATTCGCCGTCCGGTTGTTCAATTCCGGCGTTCGGCGGAAAAATCTCCGTTTTGCCGCGCTTGGCTGCCATTTACACCATCCGCCGCGCTCCCGGGACGGATTGGAGGACAATGACGCGCGTTTGGCGGCGACGGTCGAGCAGTCGTCGGTGCGTTGCGAACACGGACTGAATATGCATATGGACAGCGATTCAATACGCCTGGAGAAGTAGATGCTTGTCAACAAATACAATATGCCGCGCCGCGCGCTCTACCAGTTGTACCGTTTTATTCCGATAACCCGCCTGTTCAAGCGCGCATCGCTCCCGCTCAAAATTCGAAAACTGCGCAACCTTGTCGCGCTCAGAAAACAAGAACTGGAACAGGCGCAAACGACGGGACAAAACGATCCGCTCTTCACGCATGTCGAAATCGAAACGGTGAACCGCTGCAACGGCGAGTGCGGTTTTTGTCCCGTGAACCGGCATATCGATCCGCGCGCGGCGGCCCGAATGACCGATGAACTGTTTTATTCCATCATCGCCCAGCTTCGCGAACTGGACTATGCGGGCAGTATTTTTCCCTTTTCCAACAACGAACCGTTGCTCGATACGCGCATATTCGACTTTGTCGAACACATCCGGAAGGAACTGCCCAGGGCGCAAGTTCATTTTTACACCAACGGAACCCTGCTGGATCGGGAAAAGTACCTGCGGCTCGCACCGCTGGTCGATGCGTTCACCATCAACGACTACGGCAGTGATTTCCGGCTGCATCCAAATATTCGCGAGATTCACGAATTGGCGGAAAGCTCCCCGGAGCGGTTCGGCCATACCAGAATCACCGTCCGCTACCGGGAGGAAGTCATGACGAGCCGTGGCGGCCAGTCTCCCAACAAAAAGGATATTCTTCACCGCACCCTGCCGGTCGGGTGTCTTTTGCCCGCGCGGCAGATGATCGTCCGTCCCGACGGAAAGCTCAGCCTCTGCTGCAACGACGCGCTGGGCACAATGACCTTGGGCGACGCGAACAAGGAACGGTTGATCGATCTATGGAACGCGGACGCATGGAAAACGCTTCGGCGAAATGTTCTGGACGGCAGGAACCATCTGGATTTGTGCCGCCATTGCGATACATTGCATTTTTAACGAAAGACGGCGGAACGCCACTTGCCGGGAAAAACGTTTCCGCGTACAATAAGCGACCGCGAAATTGACGATTGTTTTCCATCATCGTACTTATCTTGCATGAAGGGGAGTTCATGGGCATTCTCGAAGACATCCGCGCCAAGGCGGTCAAAGCACAGAAGACGGTTTGCTTGCCCGAAGCGATGGATGAACGCACGCTGCACGCCGCCGCCGGCTGCGCCAAGGCAGGATTCGGCAAAATCGTCCTCATCGGCAACGCCGACGCCATCAAGGCCAAGGCGAAAGAATGCGGCGCCGATATTTCCAGGGCGGAAATCCGCGACCCGGCCAGCGATCCGATGTACGACAAAATAGTCGCCACCCTGGTCGAACTGCGCCAGGCCAAAGGCATGACGGTGGAAAAAGCCAAAGAAGCGCTCAAGGACGAAGTCATGTACGCGGCCATGCTCGTCAAGCTGGACGAGGTCGACGGCTATGTCTCCGGCGCCGTCCACTCCACTGCCGACACGCTTCGCCCCGCCCTTCAGGTCATCAAGGCCGCCAAAGGCGTCAAGACGGTCTCCGCGTTCTTCATGATGGTCTTGCCCGAATCCAGCCCGTATTACAAAACCCAGCCGGTTCTGTTCTATGCCGATTCGGGACTTGTCCAAAACCCGTCCGCGCCCGAACTGGCCGACATCGCCATCGGCACCGCACAATCGTGGCGCGCCCTGGTCGGCACCGAGCCGGTCGTCGCCATGCTGTCCCACTCGACCAAGGGTTCGGCCAAGCACGCCGATGTGGACAAAGTCGTCGAAGCGACCAAAA
Source organism: Planctomycetota bacterium (assembly GCA_036770065.1). Taxonomy (GTDB): domain Bacteria; phylum Planctomycetota; class SZUA-567; order SZUA-567; family SZUA-567; genus JAJBSZ01. Next base: position 2,025 of record DAIPJX010000166.1, on the reverse strand, counting down.
TCGCCCGGGAACAAGCGCCGGACCTCGAACTGGACGGCGAGTTCCAGGCCGACGCCGCGCTCATCAAGGAAATCGGTTCGAAAAAAGCGCCGGGCAGCGCCATTCCCGGCCGCGCCAACGTTCTCGTCTTCCCCGATCTGGACGCCGGCAACATCAGCTACAAGCTGACCGAACGCCTGGTCGGCGCGACCGCCATCGGCCCGCTCATTTCCGGCATGGCGAAACCGATTAACGATTTGTCCCGCGGCTGCAAGGCCGAGGACATTATCGACGCCGTCGCCGTCACCGCGTGCCAGGCAGCCGCATTGGCCAAGTAGCGAATGAAAGACATTGCAATGAAAACGGCAGCGCCGCACAGGCATATGAAAGTTGTATGGAAAACGAAACGCGGCTTATTCCGGCCGCTGGCCGGATAAACTGTTTCAACCCTTTCCCCTTCGGGAAAGGGTTTTTTCTGGAACATGGATTATAGGGCGGGTTTTGTTCCGAACCGACGTTGGCATACAGGAGTGCATATGGCATCACCGGCAATTTTGCTATTGGAAAATGAAGAACCTTTTTACGGCGCCGCCATGGGCAGCGAGGGCGTGGCGGCGGGACCGATGGTCGTGTCGACTCTGGCCGCCGGGTTCTCCGATCTGATGACGGATCCCGTATATGCGGGAAAAATCATCTGCTTCACCTATCCCCATGTTGGGAATACCGGCATTGTGCCGCAGGATTTTCAATCGGACGGCAGCTTGTGCCGGGCGGTGGCGGCGCGCGAAATCAGCCGCGTCAAGGCAAACCGCCTCGGCGTCGACACGATGGACGATTATCTGAAAGAGAATTACCTGCCTGCCATCGAAGGCGTCGACACCCGCACCCTGGCTGAAATCGTCTCCCGGCGCGGCATGGTCAGGGCGGTTTTGGGAACGGGCAAATGCGCCGACGTCGAACTGCTCAAAAAGGAACTGGCAAGCGACCTCTCGTTCCAGCCCCCGGCGGTCGGCACGAGGAAGGCGTACGAATGGAAATACGCCGCGTCCACCGTGAAAAAGAAACGCATCGTCGTGTACGACCTCGGCGTGAAAAAAGGCTTTCTGCGCCGCTTGTCCAATATCGGCTGCTCGGTCAGGGTGGTTCCGGCGGATTGCTCCGCCGCCGATGCGCTCGCGGAGCAACCGGACGGCGTGGTATTTTCCGCCGGACCGGGCACGCCCGAATCGCGGCCCGAAACCTTGAACGCGGTTGTCGATTTGCTCGGCAAGGCGCCGGTATGGGGCGTCGGCATCGGCGCCGGGCTGGTTGCGGATGCGGCCGGCGCGAACGTGGTGGTCGACGGGCGCGGGCAATTCGGCTGCCATCCGGTTGGACGCCCGGGCGAATCGTCCGCCGAGATGACCATGCAGTGCCACGAATTCTGGATAGAAGGCGAATCGCTCGCCAACGCGAATTTGCAACCGACCCATTTCAACCTGAACGACGGGACGCTGGAAGGATTCGCCTGTCCCGAGCGGAAAATCATGGGCGTCCTGTTCCATCCCGAATCCGAACCGGGCCAGCGCGACAGCCTATACCTCTTTGATCGCTTTTATGAAATGATGCTGAAATAAGGAATTCTCATGCCCAAACGTACTGACTTGAAAAAAATCGCCGTCATCGGCGCTGGTCCAATTATCATCGGCCAGGCGTGCGAATTTGACTATTCCGGCACCCAGGCGTGCAAAGCGCTCAAAGAAGAAGGTTATGAAGTCGTCCTGATCAATTCGAATCCGGCCACCATCATGACCGACCCCGGAACGGCGGACCGCACCTATATCGAACCGTTGACGCTCGACTCGGTCGCGGCGGTGCTCAGGAAAGAACGGCCGGACGCGCTTCTGCCCACCCTCGGCGGACAGACCGCGCTCAACATGGCGTTCCAGGTCGCCGACGCCGGAATTTTGAAAGAACTCGACATCGAAATGATCGGCGCCGACCGCGAAGTCATACACAAGGCCGAAGACCGCGACGCCTTCCGCGACGCGGGGCGCGCCGCCGGCG
>DAIPJX010000008.1:0-20754 GCA_036770065.1 Planctomycetota bacterium | reverse complement strand
TGAATCGCCTGCGTGCTGTTGAACGTCAGGCTGGCGTCGATGCCGGTCGAGCCGGAGAAGTTCTGGATTTCGGCGACGACCTTGCTCAGTTCCGTGCCGGCGGCGAAGCTGAACGCTTTCGAACCCTTGGTGCCGGTCAGAATGAACTTCTGCGTCTGCGTCAGTTTGCCGGTCTCGGGGTCGACCTGCGAAATGGTGTCGGCGGCAGTGTCGATTTCCAAATACGCCTTCATCGCCTGCTTGGTGAAGTCGGCGTCGCCGACGTTGGTGGTGCGGGCCGCGTTGGCCGAACCCGTAAAACCAATGTTGATCGGCGAATTGTGCTTCGAAATCTGCTGAATGTCCGACAGCTCCGAATCGGTCAGCTTGTTGTTCTGGAAGCCGACAATGTCGGTGTTGACCGAATAGGTCAGTTCCTTGTTGCCGTTCAGAAGCATCTGATCGGAGTACTTGGTCGTCTCCGCAATACGCTGAAGCGTCTTGATGCCGGAGTCAAGCTCGGCCTGGTCGGCTTCGACCTGTTCCGGGCTGGTGACGCCGTCGGAGGCGGCGTGGATGGCGAGCGACTTCATCTTTTTCAAGATGTTGTTCATCTCGTTCAACGCGCCTTCGGCAATGGAGAGAACGTTGTTCGCTTCAGTCGTGTTACGGACCGCGCGCTTCAAGCCGGTGAACTGCGAACGCAATTGTTCCGAAATAACCAAGTCTGCCGGAGCATCCTTGCCGGAATTGATGCGGTAGCCGCTGGACAACTTCTGAAGTGCGCTGTTGAGCTGGGTTTGTGACGAACCGAGGTTGCGGTGTGCGTTTAATGCAGGGACATTTGCCCTAATGACCATAGACATGATGTAATCCTCCGTAAATTTTCATTCCATTGTGAGACGTAATCCTTTACGTCTCATCTTTCGCCTGTTCGCAATCCATGCCCGGCCAGGCTGTGCCGGTTTGGCCGTTTTATGCCCGGCCGGGCAGGGTTTTCATGCGCTATCTCCTTTTAAACAAAAGAATTAAAAAATCCCATGTAATGAGGATATCCGTCGCTTCCTCTTTTCCCTGTGATTCATCTCGTATTTACGGCAGTATTCCGAAAAACTTGAGTCAAAATAAAAAAATCATCCGTTCATTTCTCCAATGAGCGGATGATTGTTTCGCAATGCGCCGACAAATACGTCAATTCGACGTTCCCGTAAAAGCGCCCTATTTGCCGCTGCTGACCGAGGCGAAATAACTGGAAAGGTAATCGCCCTGGTTCTTCATCTGGCTCATCGCCGCTTCCATGGCCGAAAACTTGCGCCACAACGCCTCCTCGCGACCCTGAAGACGCTCGGCCATCTTCTCCATCTGATCCTGCAAGTCCTTGATCTTGTTCTCGACGTCGCGGTTGGCATTGGTGAAATACCCGTCCACAACATCCGTCAACGAATTGACCTTCTGGTTCAACTTGCCCGCAAGACCCGTCGACTCAAGACACTGCACATCAAGCAAACGGAACTTCCCGTCCTCGGCATTCGTCGAACTCGCCGTAATCCGAATCGCCTGCGCAACCGTGTTCGGCGGCACACCAATAATGCTCGACGAAGAAGTGTTGTCCTTAAAATCGCGAAGAACCTCCCACTTGCCCGTATTCGCGTTCAAAAACTCGACCGTAAAGTCCTTAAGCGCATTCTTCGCCGCCGGGGCATCGGCGCTGTTCGGATGGTAAATGCTGACGCGGTCCAATGTTATATTGCCCTGGAAGAAAATCGTGTACTCGTTCTCGCCTTCCTCTATCGTCCCGTTCGCGGTAAATCCGTTCGTCTTGCCCCAATTGCCGGTCGTGCGGTCATTGTTGATGGCGTTGTTCGGATCCCAAAAATCACTGTCGTCGAGCGGATTGCCGTCCTTGTCGGTGCGGTTGAAATTGAACATGGCGGACGCCGCCGCGCCCTTGGCCAGCTTGCTGCTGGAGGCGTTGCGCTGTCCGGCCATGACTTCAAACAACTGCTCCCAGTCGGTCGACACCATTTCGTTGAGCTTGTCGACGTCGAGTTCCATTTTCTGGTAACGGGGCGGATTGTTGTCGTCGGACGCGACCGTGTTGGTCGAAAGCGCAATGCCCAAGTCGTCCCAGGTCCAGGCGCTCTTCTTCGTCGAATTCTGCATCTCCGCATACGAAATGTTGTCCGGGTTGAAAACCGAGTAGAACATCTCGTCAATCGATTCCATCAACCCGCGAACCGACGTGTCGCCGTTCAAAATGCCCTTTTGATCGTTTTCATAATCATACGCGTCCAGGTACGACAGCAAATCCGACATGTCGTTGTACGCCTGAACCATGTTCTGGATTTCCTCGACCACCTTCTCCGTGTCCGACTTGACCGTGACGGTGACGTAACTGTCGGTCGTCTCGGTCAACTCAAGCGTCAGGCCGATAATCGCCTTGTTGTTGGTGTTGGTGTTCGAACGCAAAACCGTCGGCGATTGCGTCGCGTTCGCCTGGCCGTACAGCAACATCGAATCCTGACCGCTCGACGCCTTGGAAAGGCCGAGCATGTCCAGGTTCGTGTCGATAATGAAATCGCTGCCCGCGCCGCCCCTGGCCGCGTCAATCGACAAACGCCACGGATTGTCGGCGTTGCCGTCATTGATGATCGACGCCTTGTACTGTGTGCCAGCCGTGCCGACCCGGTTCATGATGTCCGTCAGGGAATCGCCGGGGCCGATCTCTATCGTCACCTTCATGCTGCCGTCGATGACCGACATGCCGTCGCCGGGTTCCTTCTCGTTGTCGCCGCCGACGCCGACGCCGGCAATGCCCAAATGCTCCGCCGTCTTGGTGCTGTCGGCGTTGGTGATGGATATCTGGCCCCGCGTCGGTTCGGTGCCGAACGCGGGAGAGTCGTCCACCTGGTAGACAATGATGCCGTCGCCCGCCTTGTTGATGCCGGCGCGAACGCTCATGGGACCGAGCGTGTTGATGGCGTCGATAACGTCGCCGACGGTCAGGCAGTTGGACAAGTCGATCGGGGACGTATAGCCCTGCGCGTCCTGTATGACGATAGTCCCCTTGTCGGCGCCGAGGCCGCCGTTGAGGGTGGCGAGGCTGGTGGCGCGACTGATGTAGTTGCGGTTCAGCGTCGTGCCGTTCATGTACGAATTGCCGGCGACCGTCGTGTCGCCCTTGTCGTCCTTCTTGCCGACAAGGCCGAGATCGGACGCGAGCGGTTCGGAATCGCTGTAGACGAACGTGACGTCGTCGGTCGTCTTGTTCGTGAACGACAAGCCGGTGCCGGATGTGCTGGCGCCGAAATACATCGCGCCGCCGGGAACAATAAGATCGAGCTGGCGGTTCAACTCCTTGATCAAATCGTTCAGGGTCGAATCGTTGTCCAGCGAGGCGGTGCTGAGCGTGTGCGTCGCGCCGCCGATCTCTATCTCGATATTGCCGAGACCGGCGTAATTCACCGGCGTCGAGGTAACGCCGCGAATGTCGGCGACGTTGTCGCCCGACTGCGGGACGAAATCGGCGGGATTGTCTTTCGCCGTGACGGTGCAGCCCTTGATGCCGCTGGCCTTGCCCGTGAACATGTCGCCGCTCATGGTGACGTATTCGCCGTCGGTGCGGCCTTTGACATAGGTGAGGGTAATGCCCTTGTTCGCATCCGGGTCGATGCCGAACGCCACCTGTTCGCCATTCGAAAAATTCACCGGGTCGGCGGCGATTTTGGCGTTGAACAGCGCGGAAAGCTTGGTGGTGTACTGATCAATCGTCAACGCGCCGAAATTGCCGAGTTCGTCCAGAATTTCGTCGCGGGTGACGGTGACGGACGGCCCGCCGCCGCCGAAGGTGATCGTCATGCTGTTGCCGATAAAGTCGAGACCCCGCCCCCCGTTCAGGGACGACAGCAAATCGGTGCCGGCGAGATCCTTCGGAACCGAAGTGCCGGTCATTATCGGGTCCAGGTTCAACTGCACGTCCGAACGCTCGAGCGTCATCGTCTGGCCCGTGTAGTTGCGGTCAATCCCCAAGGTCGTCGCGGCGCTGCCGGAGACGGAGAAATTCTGGGTCGGGTCGACATTGGCCCACTCGACGCCGGAACCGTACAGGCTCATGCGCAGGCGCGGAACGGTCGTGCCCGGATCGATGCCCTTGACGGCGGTTTCGATCTCGCTGTTGATGTGGTCGAGAATGTCATTGAATTTCGACGTGTCGTCAAAACCGGTCAGATCGACGGCGATAGCGTGATCGACCCCGGCAATCCCGACCGTGACGGTCAGGCTGCCGGCGGCGACGATGTCGTCGATTTGCGGCGACTGGACAATCTGCGTGCCGCCAATGTAAATGTCCGCCAGCGTCGTGTTGTCGCCCAAATGCGTGACGCCGCCCGGACTCAGGTCCGACTCCGCGTACAAGGCGTCGAGCGCGGCGTTGGTCGAACTGCCGCCGTAGCCGCCGGTCAGGCCAAGGCTGTAGGCGAGCGTGCCCGGGCCGCCCTCCAGTTCGTACACGTTATTGCCCTGTATGCCGTCCAGGTAAATGCCCTTCGCGGCGGAGTCGACCTTGAAGCTCAGGTTGCGGAGGCCGACTTCCTCATGGGTGGCAAGCTGCTGGTTCATGTAATTCAAAAGATCGTCGACGGTGGCGGTGTCGTCCGAGTTGAGCAGGCGAATGGCGGTCGCGTCGAACAGGTTCATGGGGGTGCGTATCGCGTTGTCCGTCCCGTTTTCCTTGTACAGGATGGTCATGGTGCCGTTGACGATGCTGATGCCTCTGCCGCCGTTCAGGTTCTTCAGGAGCGTTGAGCCGCTGAAGTTGGGGTCGGAGGTTATGGGACGGGAACCGTCGGTGCCGATGCCCTCCTTGTTGGCGCCGGAAAGGTTCTTGATCATCGGGGAATTGACGTCGCCCAACAGCCGCGTGCCGGCGAATTTCGCGCCGTTGGCCGATACCTCGTAGGTGCCGAGAAGGCCAAGCTGGTAGGCCGTATGCGGGTCGGACATCTGCACATTGCCGTTCAGGTCGCCGCTTTTCAGCTCGGTAACGGTGTAGAAATTGCCCGCCTTGCCGCCGCCGAAGGTCAGGCCGTTCTGGTCCGCGTTGATCTCGAGACGGAGGCCGGCGACCAGATCGTTGTTGGCGAACGGGTTGCCGTCCGCGTCGACAATGGTGCCGTCGGCAAGGCCCTTGATGGTGCTGTTCACCGCGTTCAATACATCGCCCACGGTGCGGCACCCGTTCAGGTCCACGTCGATGTCGCAGGTTCGGCCCGTGCTCTTTTCGCCGACGGTGATGGAAATCATGCCCTCTTCAATGCCCAAACCATCGTTCAACATCGAAAGCGACGTGTCGTTGCCGATGAAAAACGCCTTCTCGCCGACAAGCGCGCCCGAATTGGACGATCCGGCGATGCCCAGGTCGGTCGCGGTCGTGCCCTGGCCGACGTTCTGGATGGTCAGGCCGCCGGGGACGCCGGTTTTGTCGGTGATTTTCAGTTTGCAACCGTCCTCAATCGTCGCCTCGACCTGCGTGCCGGCGGCGCCGTTGATCTCGCGGATAATGTCCTCCATCGTCTCGCACACGGACAAATCCACAATCGACGACGTGCCGCGCGCGTCGGTAATGCGGATTGAGCCGCGATAGATGCCTTTGCCGCCGTTCAGGTCTTCCAGCTTGGCCGAGTTGTCGACGCGGGCCTTGGAACTCTCGAGCGTAATCGTTCCCTTTTGAACCGAACTGCCGGGGTTGATGACGGAGGAGTCCTTGCTGGAAAATCCCTTGGAAAGATATTTGGCGCTGGAGGCGAGTTTGCCGACCCGGAACGAGTGGCTGCCTTCTTCGGCGCTGGAGGTGGCGGTGGCGTTCAACGCCTTGTCGTTGGAGGAAACGGCCTGTTTGGCTTTCCACAGATTCTGGGAAGACAGGCTGTTGACCGATGTCTTGAGCGACAACATCATGCTGTTGACGGATTGGTAGGCCTGAAGCTTGAGACGCTCGGCCTGCACCTTTTCCGATGTCTTGTCATAGCCCTGCCGCTGGATAGCCATAAGCTGTTCGACGATAGCCGAAGTGTCTATGCCTGTAGCCAGGCCGGGCATGGTCAAACGGTTGGGTGTCGTGGCTGACCCGTTGATGCTTGACATGGAACTCTCCTCTTCGCTTTTTTCATCTGTTTATCATAATTCATACTACTTGCAGTATTATCGGTAGTCGAGCGCCCCGCTTAAGGAAAAAGTCCATTTTCTTTCAGCCCGCCGCCAATACGTACATCAATATAACCAGGCCGCGTTCGCATAAACGCCCGCAACACGTTTATTGCAAAGGGCATGCCAAAGGACAAGAAAGAGGAAAATATCTGTATTCCCATACTCCATGGGAGTTTTTTTTTCGAAGCCATGGCAGGGACTGCCGGCCGCTTGTACGAAAACGGCGGCTATCAGCAAAAAATTCCTTTCGGAACAGGAAAAAACCGCCGATCGAAGAATGCGCACAGCATTTTCACTCGCGCGACAGATTTTTTCTAAAAAATCGAAATTTTTATTCAGAATCTTTTCGTGTGCGCCGCCGCTGTTTTCACAGACAGCCGGACGGGCTGGAGATATGCGAATTTGAAAACGCAATTCCTATAATATCAAATCGTTATACGTGAGGAAAAAAGAATTTTCCGACATCCGGCCCTTTCTTTTCCGGAGAGTCGCCGTATTGTTTGCCATATTTTTTCATAAAAAATAATTCGTTTTTTATTCAAGGTGGAAGAGCGATTGCTTTTCCACTTTTCAGCATGACTGCAATTTGCCAAAACCGCGTGATTCGGCGGAGGCCCGAATCTAAGGAGAAAATTATGTCAGTGACAACGACAACGCAGAATCCCATGGAGACAGTGGATTTCTCGCAATCGACATCGCAGAAACGCGAACTCGAGAAAAAACAGGCCGGATTCGGCGCAAGCACCGAAGACTTCATGAAGCTTCTGGTCGCGCAATTGGCGAATCAGGATCCGATGAATCCGATGGAAGACATGGACTTCACCGGACAGTTGGCGCAGCTTCAATCGCTTCAGGAACAAATCGCCATGACCAAATCCATGAACGCCATGCGCATGGATTCGCAGTTCCAGTCCGCCACCAATCTGATCGGGCAGGAAGTGACGGGACTTGACGAAAACAACGAACCGACCACGGGAGTCGTTGTCCGCGTCGTTCAGACAGCCGAAGACGTCATGGTTGAATTGGGCAACGGCAAAAAAGTCTCCGTCTCCGGCATAAGCAATATTGTAGGCAGCGTCGAGAACAGCCTGGCCTCGAATATCGCCAGCTCCACCGCCGCCATCGGAAAATTCGTCGAAGCGGGGAAAGATGTTCGCGGCATTGTTCAGTCGGTCGACGTCGTCGATGGCCAGGTGCAGCTCAAGCTGTACGGCGGCGAATCGGTCACCTGGGATGAAATCAACAGCGTCCGCCCGATTGAAGAATCGGACGAAGTGTATTTTCTGCCGGACAAGATCCGCGAGGACTACGTCAAGGCATACACCATGCTGAACAAGGTCGTGCACGGCACGAATACCAAAGGCGAGCCGACAAGCGGCATCGTCGCCGACGCGGAAATTACGCCGGAAGGCAAGGTCAACCTGATTCTGGTGAGCGGCGAACGGATCGAAGTGAACAAGGTGACGAGCACGCCGACCGACCCGACGGCCCAGGACATCACCGACAACCTCGCCGGGTTCTACGCCGGCGGGTACGACAAGGACGGCGTTCGGGTCACCGGCAAAATTGTGGAAGCGGAAGAACGCGACGACGGCATTGTCTTGAAGCTCGAAGACGGCAAGGAAGTGTACTGGGATATGCTTGAATACCTGTCCGACGAGCCGGAAAAAACGGAAAAGCCGGACGAAACGTCGCCAACTCCATAAAGAAGAAACAGAGAACAGACAAACAATTCGCATTGTATAAAGCAGCAGAAAGGGAATACCATGGGACTGAGTCAATCACTTGCAACCGGCGTCAGCGGCCTGGTCAACCACCAAAAAGCGTTGGACAATATCGGTAACAACCTCGCCAACGTGAATACCATCGGGTACAAGCGCGGCGTTTTCCAATTTTCGACCCTGATGGAAAATTCGCTCCGGGCGGGCATGGGCGCGAACGACTCGCGCGGCACCATCAATCCCATGGGCATCGGCATGGGCACCCAGGTCGGGTCCATCAAGAAAGTCTTCACCCAGGGCAACCTCGAAATGACGCACGCCGAGACGGACATCGCCATCTGGGGCAACGGCTTTTTCGTCCTCTCCGACAAAAACGGCAGCCAGGCCCTGACCCGCGACGGTTCGTTCTTCATTTCGCAGGACGGCTACCTGATGGGCAACAACGGCCTGTACGTGCAGGGCACAATGGCCAGGAAGCTCTCCGACGGCACCTACAAGGTTCCGCAGGACGCGCGCACCGAAAACATCTTCATCCCCATCGGCTCCACCGGCGGCATGGCGCAGACGACGAAGGTGCAGTTCCAGGGAAACCTGAATTCATCGCAGGAAATCGCGACAGGCCTCCGTCTGTTCGGCACCAAGCACCCGCCGAACGTCAACTCGCTCCAGGCGTGGATGGAAACGCAGTTCAACTCCACCGACAAAACCTGGGACTCGCTGCAGGAGCCGACCTACGTGCTGACGCAGGAAATGGTCGATTATGCCGAGAGTCTCGGCATCACTCTTGGCACGAGCGTTGCGAAAAACGTGACGACCTATTCTTCCAAGCAGGAAATAGACGCCCAGTATATGCTCGACACCTCGTATTTTTACGCCATTGACGTCGCTACCGGCATGGTGGTGCCCATGAATCCGCTCAATCCCGGCACGGGAACGCCGGTTACGGGCGACGATTTGCTCAACGGCACCCACGGCATTCCGGGCTTCGGAGCCCTGATTCCCGTCATGGAAGCGGTCGGCACCATCAACGGCGGCAATGTCCAGACCTCCGCCGCCCTTGGCGTGGAAGTCCCCGAATTCCTTCAGCCCGGCACTACGGTTACGCACAACGGCCAAACGATTACCATTAACAACAACGCCACCTACCCGGCATGGTTCTATGAGGCGAACGGCGGCAATTTCTCGCTTGCGGCCGCCGTCCCGCAAGCCGCGTTGCCCGCCAGTATCGGCGCCGGCTGGCCTCACGGCTTCCAGGGCGATGTCCTGAAGCCCGGCACGCCCGTCACCAACTGGCTCACTTTGCCGCGTCCGGGAGAAATTTATCCGGCGACGCTGGATACTCCGCTCGAACACCTCCATGCGTACCAGGGACGAAAATGGAATCCGCTATTCCCCGGCATAAAAGACGGGGAGGAGATAACCATAGGGTTCAACAAAGGCGATGCCCGGGGCGAGGCGACGTTCATATACAACCGGCCGGGACACCCGCCGCCATTCGGCTCGCAGCAGAAGCTGGATATCGAGAAGTCGTTCACCCTCGAACACCTTCTGAAATTCATGGGCGGCGACGTCAACAAGCCGGGTCTTGCCGCCGCGCACATCACGCCCAGCATGTTCGGCGCGGCCGTGACCGCGAATTATCCGGAAGGCGATCCGGCGACCCTCACCGGCGACGGCCGCAAAAACTATGAAGACGCGCTGGCCAATGTCCATCTCGCCACCTCGGACGGCAACTACAACATCACCGGCGGCGTCATGGGGCTTATCGATCTGCCCCCGAACATCGACCCGAACAACTTCGGCGACGATCCGTACGCGTCCCCGATGGAAACCGCCGGCGCGTACACCCGTACCGGCGTCTCGGAAGTCGATTACCGGCGCTACAACCACGCGACCCAGTCGTGGGAAGACGTCAAGTACGACACGTTCAATATTTCGTTCGTGTCCAACCTCGGCGAAATGAACGCGCTCGGCGACATCTCCTTCTCCTACAACAACGTCAACAACAAGACGCTGTTCAACGCCGAAACGGAATACGCCGCGCCGCAGGGCGGCTCCGCCATAAAGGACGTCACCTTCTACGACTCGCTCGGCAATCCGAAGGTCGCCACCATTCGCATGACCCTCGTCTCGGAGGAAGACCACTTCACCACCTGGCGCTGGTACGCGGACTGCGCGGACGATACCGATTTCCCCTGGCAGGTCGACCCGTCCACCGGAGAAATCATCTCGAACGCCAACGTCGGCACCGGCCTTATCCGCTTCGACACCGACGGCAACTTCGTCGACGGTTCCGACTGGTCGGAAACAAACGGCATCGTCATCGACCAGGTCAAGCAGGGCGTCAACAACCCGGTCCAGATCAAAATCGTCAACGGCCTGAACTCGAACACGAAACAGGATCTCGATTTCAGCCTCATGACCTGCTGCAATTTCAAGAACGACATGACCATCAAGGAACAGGACGGTTCCGCTCCGGGCGAACTGAAGAGCTTCACCGTCGCCTCGGACGGCACCATCAGCGGCGTCTACTCCACCGGCAAAGTCGTGACGCTCGCGAAACTCGTGCTCGCCACCGTAACCAATCCGCACGGCCTGAACTCCGGCGGCGACAACCTCTACTACACGACGCCCGCCTCCGGCGACGCCATGATCGGCTTCCCCGAAACCGGCGGACGCGGCGAACTCAAACAAGGCCAGGTGGAAACGTCGAACGTCGAACTGTCCGAGGAGTTCACCAAGATGATTTCGGTCGAGCGCGGCTACCAGGCCAACTCGCGAGTCATCACCACCTCCGACAATATGCTCCAGGAATTGCTCGGTCTTATCAGGTAACTAATGCAAAACGCATGGCGTCGCTTGGAACCGGCGCCATGCAAACAATACAAGAAGCATGCCGTCGCAGCATTGCGGGGAAACGCGGGAAGAGGAATCACGGAAGAGGCGACTGGCGGCGACAGCCCACTGAAACGATTGTGAAAACCGGGCTGTTCAACCCCCTACGAAGGTTAAGGAGATCCTGTCATGAGTATGATCATCAACAACAACATTTCCGCGCTGAAGGCGCACCGCAATCTCGGCACCGCGAATAAAAGCATGACGAGCGCGATTGAGAAGCTCTCGTCCGGATACAAGATCAACGTCGGCGCGGACGACCCGTCCGGGCTCGTCATCTCCGAACAGTTGCGTTCGCAGATTTCCGGCCTGAACCGCGCGATTCGCAACTCGAGCGAAGCGTACAACCTCATCAGCATCGCCGAAGGCGCGCTGAACGAAATGAACAGCATCCTGAAAAAGATGCGCGCCCTCGCCATCCACGCGGCCAACGAAGTCACCAGCCCCGAGCAAATCGAAGCCGACCAGGCCGAACTCGACTCCGGCATCCAGACCATCAACCGCATCGCCAACACCAGCAAATATTCCGATCAGTTCCTGCTCAACGGGTCGAAGGAACTCGTCTACGACGTCAACACCAACGTCAACGACACCGGCGACCACCCGATGCTCGATATCGGAAACACCCGTATCGACCAGGTCTTCAAACGCACCGGCGTCGTCATGAGCATCGCCTACACCGGCTACAAAAACGACCACCAGGCCAACACCTCCACCTCCGCCCAGCGCGCCTACTACGAAGCAGACAGCGCCTACGCGAAGTCCCAGGTCGTCGGCACGAACGTCACGGCGGCGCAGAAATTCATCCTGACCGGCACCTCCGGCAGCAAGCAGTTCAGCTTCCCGGCCGGGACGTCCCTGGGCACCATCGTCTCGCAGATCAACAATTCGAAAGATTCGACCGGCGTCGGCGCGACCCTGACCTTCGCCTCCAACGCCCGCATCGACAAGACGAACTACGGCGGAACCGCGCCCGATTACACAACGCTTCCGCCCACCCCCAGCACCGGACTCTCCGGCTACGACACCGGCACCTACATGTACCAGCCGGGCGACATCCAAATCTACGGCGCCAAAACCAACAACCCGAACGAATCGAAAATATCCTCCCTCACCGTCACCCCGACCGCCGCGAACGCGTTCGTCGTCGGCAAAAACTGCGACGGAGACGGGAAAATATACGCCAAGGTCATCGACGCGGCCAACAACGAAATCGAATGGTACAAGGACAAGGACTGCACCATGCTCATCGGCAAGGGCGACGCCGACTTCTTCGCCCCCGCCAACAACTCCGGCATCCCCGGCGCGCCCGACGATTCGCTTGACGGCCTGTACCTCGACCTGACCGCCAACGCCGAGGATCTCGACGTCTACGAAATCGCCGTCATCGGCCAGCGCATGGAAAACCAGATGGACTTCGTTACGAACGACGTCGCGTCGTGGGCCGATATGTGCGCGTCCGTCATGTCCGGCGTCAACTTGGGCGTCAATACCGATCCCGAGGGCAACCTGTTCTTCAAATACATTCCGGTTTCCCGGGACTCCACCGGCTCGGTCACGGAATTCAAGGTGGAAGTCTACCGCAACAGCAACCGCGATCCCAGCTCCCTCGTCGGCACGTCGGGCGTCGTGGACGCGCGCGTCGCCGCCGTGGGCGACCAGCAGGCGGTCACCATCGAAGCGGTCGACATGGAACTTGACACCAACCCCGGGCACAAGTTCAACTCCGGCCTCAATATCACCATGATGATTCCGCCCAAAACCCACGCGAACGTTCCGCAGACCGAACAGGAGGGAACGCTCTCCTTCACCAACCTCGGCATGCGCATATACGCGAGCGACTACGGTTCCGACGAATACGTCCGCATCCAGAACCAGGAAGGCGAATTGTTCTACTACTACCGCGAAGCCGACACCATGGAAAAAATCATGGTGCAGGGCGAACAGACCGTCATGCGCTACGGCCAGGACGCCAGCCTCGGCATGAACGGCACGTCCATCCTGACCAACGGCCTGGTCGCCAACGTCACGACCTCCGACTTCTCCGGACGCCTCGTCTTCGACGGCGGCGAACTCGGGCTGACCTCCATCGCCGTCGCCGGACATGAAAAAGGCTCGCTCTATTCGAGAGCGGAAGCGCTGCAGGGCGTTGAGGAAAAGAACTCGAACATTACCCGGGACGACAGGTATTTCGAACCGCGCTCCCTGACCCTCGCGATTCCCGGCATGCAGAACAGCAACGGGAAGCAGCTCGAACTGTACCTCGACTTCTCCGACCTCGACCCGTCGGTGCGCGCGCTCATCGACAACTACGGCGGCCCCCAGAACATCATCGCCAACTATATCGACAGCACAACCCCGCCCAGCATCAGCATCAACGCGGCGGGCCTTTCGAGCACCGCCTCGATCGGTCTGGCGACGTTCTCGGTCGACCCGGACAAGTTCGCCACCGGCTTCAAGAGCAGCGAAGCGAACATGAAGGGGCTGTTCCTCAAGACGAACGACAAAATCGACCTGGTGACAAGCGTCTCCGGCACCCTTACCGGCCAGATTCAGCCGTACGCGGGCGACAAGTTGATCGAGACGATGACCTACGCGACGAACCCGAGAACGGACACAATCGAAACGGTATCCAATTTCCAGGGCGGCATGCAGTTCCAGTTGGGCAACACCTCGGGCGATCAGGACAGGACGGTGTACTCCATCCAGTCAATGGATATCGCCAATCTGGGCAAAGTCGAATGGAACGGCATCAAGTTCAACCTGCAGGACGCGCAGTCCGGCGGCGTCGCCAGCCTGATGCGCGACCCGATTATGGCCATGCGCATTATCGAGCAGGCCGTCACCGACGTCTCGACCCTCCGGTCGCGCCTCGGCGCCTTCCAGGCGAACATGCTCCAGACAAACATCAACTCGCTGGAAATATCGGTCGAAAACCTGACCGACACCGAGTCCGCCATCCGCAGCACCGACATGGCCTCCGAATCCACCGAGTTCACCAAGAACCAGATTATGGTGCAGGCAAGCACGTCGATGCTGGCGCAGGCAAACAGCATTACGCAAAACGTTCTGTCCCTCTTGCAATAAACGTCGTCCTTCCGGCGGCCCGCAAGGGTCGCCGGAAACGCACGACGGCGGCGCATAGAGAGTAGGAGAAGTCATGGGATTCCATGGATTGGAAATCGGGCGCTCGGCCCTGAACGCCGCCAACTACGGCATCAAGGTGGCCGGCCAGAACCTCGCGAACATGAACACCACCGGCTACACCCGGCAGGTGCTTAACCAAAGCGGCTCCGCCTACGGCGCCCGCTATGCCGGCGTCGGCACGGCGCAAGTCGGCTCGGGCGTCAATATCATAAACATCACCCGGGTGTCCTCCAACATGGTGGAGAAAAACCTCCGCCAGGCCGCCAGCTCCGATTCCTACTACTCCAACCTCAATACCTGCTATTCGAAAATCCAGTCCTATCTGAACGAGCCGAACGAAAACACGCTCGGCAACTCGATGACGGATTTCTGGAACTCGATGAAGGACCTCTCCGCCCACGTCGAGACGCTGGGCAGCCGCACGACGACACTCCAGGACGCGATCAGCCTCGCGACCAATTTTTCCGACACCGCCGTCCAGCTCCGCACCTATCGCATGGACCTGAACAGCGAAGTCGCCGACGCCGTCGGGCAAATCAACCAGATGCTGGAAAAAATCGCCATCCTCAACCGCAGCATCGTCGACATGGAAAGCGGCGGCATTACCGGCGTCGTCGCGAACGATCTGCGGGACGAACGCGGAGAAATCCTCCGCCAACTCAGCGAATACGTCGACATAGACGTGGTGGAGGAAAAAGAGGGATCGGTCAGCGTCTCGGTCGCCGGACGCCATATGGTGTACTTCGACCAGGTGTACGCGATGGACATCAAGCAGGAAAAGATCGGCGATCTCAACTGCAACATCCCCGTCTTCGCGCGCGACAACTATCCCATCAACCTCCGCGAGGGAAAACTCGCCGCGCTCGTCGAATCGCGCGACGTCGTGCTGAAAAGCTATATCGAAGACATCGATCAGCTCGCCGGCGCGTTCACCTGGGAGTTCAACCGCATCTACAGCCAGAACCGGGGCGACGACAGCTTCGACTCCATGACGTCCCTCTACACCCCGACCGACCCGGCCGTCACGCTCGACAAACTGAACTTCCGGACGAATATCCCGAAAGGCACGTTCCAAATCCAGAACGGCAACCTGGAAATGATCATCCACAACCGGAACACCGGCAAGGAAGAATCCGTCACGGTTGAAATCGATCTCGACGGACGGCTCGGACCCGGCGGCGAACCGGACATGATCCTCCATGATCCGGCGAACCCCGGCGCGGAACACTCGCTCGTCAACCGCCTGCAAAAAGCGCTCGACGACAAGCTTCCCGGCGGCTTCAAGGTCACCATCGACAACCAGTACCGCATCTCCATCGAAAGCACATCGACCGACTACGGCTTCGCCTTCGGCGAGGACACCTCGGGCGTGCTCGTCGCGCTCGGCATGAACGTCCTCTTCACCGGACACGACGCCGCCTCGATGGGCGTGAATCAGGACGTCATCGACGATCCGTCGCGGATGGCGGTTTCCAAATCGTTCGAGGCGGGAGACAACGAAGGCATCCTCTCCCTCATCTCCTTCGGCGAGGATCCGCTCCCGCGCCTCGGCGGCAAATCGCCGTTCGAGCACTACACCAACATGGCGGGCCGCTTCGGCGGCGAATTCTACCGCGTAAGCACCATGGCCAAAGTAAAGTCCGACCTGCACGCCGCGATGTTCAACCACCGCGAAGAACTCTCCGGCGTGTCGGAAACCGAGGAAACGCTCAAACTGCTTGCGTACCAGCGCGCGTTCCAAAGCGCCTCCAAGTATCTGGGCATCGTCGACCAACTTTACGAAACACTGATAAATCTGTAAGGGGCACGTCATGCGCGTAACCAACCAAATGAATAATTTCAACTCGAATAGATCGCTGTCGACGAACTACGCGAACTACTCCGACTTGATGAATAAAGCGACGTCCAGGCAGCAAATCACCTCCATGAAGGACAACCCGCTCGCCGCCGTCACCGGCATAAAAATGCAGGCGTCCATATTTCGCACCAATAAATATATAAGCAACATTAAAACCGGCACGGCCGCCCTCGACAACACCAGCAAGAAAATGAACACGATCAAGGGCCTCCTCGACGATGTGAAAAAACTGGTCGAAGGCGGCGCCAACAGCGCCACTTCCAACGACGGACGCCTCGCCAACGCGTCGGAAGTGGAGAGCATGCTCAAGCAAATCATGATGCTCGCCAACACCAAGGACGGCGACCGCTACATCTTCGGCGGCACCGAAAGCGGCGTCCCGCCCTTCGACAGCATCGGAAAGTACGTCATCTACAAAGGCAACGACAAGAAAATAGACATCCCCACCGGCGACAAGATGACCACCGACATCAACGCCACCGGCACCGACGCGTTCGGCAACATGGTCACGACCATCCCCAGCCGGGACCTGAACGCCGGCGTCAACCTCGGCACCGACACCTCGACGAAACTCTCCGACCTGAACGGCGGCAACGGCGTTCCCAAGGGGAAAATCACCATCGCCTTCAGTTCCTACCCGAACGGGCTGGACGTCGACCTGACCAACTGCGACACGCTAGAGGACGTCAAGGACGCGATCGAACACGCAACCCTCGAAGCGTCCCGCAAACTCGATCCTGACAAGCACGCATGGCTCGACGGCTCGAACCTCGACTGGCGCGACCTGAACGACCGCTACGTCAAGGTGACCGTCAACCCGGACGGCAACGGCATATCGCTTCAGGAAATGGACCGGGGCGAACCGCTTCCCCCCCCAACCCCGAAGGAAACGCAGGAAGGCCTCGCCTACTCCGGGACCATTTTCACCGACGCCTCGGGCAATGTTCTGAACTACAACGCGGGCGCGACCGGCGTCGGCGCGGGACCGGTGCACGACAAGGGCGATCTGATCTACGGCAACGGCGCGACCGAGTACAAGCCGCTCGTCGTCGACAACCACGCCGGCAACAAAGTCGCCTCCAGCCTCGGCATCAAGGGCACGGCGAACGCATACGACCCGACAGCGCAAGATCCGCGCCTGGACGGGTTCATTCACGGCACGGACACGAATCCGGTCATTTCCAATTCGACGCTTCTGGCCGATTTGGAAGGATGGAACGATGCGCTGTGGACATTGACGAACGGATCGAAATCGGGCGAAGCGATCATCCGGGAAACGAAGGACGACGCGAACCATGTCTTCAACGACTGGTCGCTCTCCAACGTCTCCATAAACGACAACACCGGGCCCGAAGGCGAACTCTACTCCCGCGTCACCCGCCGCGGACCGCCGAACAACGACCTGTACGTGGAAGTGTTTTCCAAGCCGATAGCCAGCGCAAAGGCAACCGACCTCGTCGCGACCGGCTCCTATACCGGCGCCGGCACCGGCGGAACCGTCGTCCTGCACGAAGCGAACAACTCCGGACTCTCCGGAACGGTCGGCATTCACCTGCCGACGACGCTCAACGACGCGACGATGAACCTCAAGGTCGAACTGCCGGAAAGCCGCCAGGCCGTTATCGACGTCCCCGCCTTCCGCGAACAGAACAATCCGGACGGAACCCCGCGCGACTATCTGAACATGCTCTCCGGCTGGCACATCACCGGACTCGACAAGCCGCCCGCAAACGGCTACGACATCAACCACCCGGCCTCGACCGACCCGAACGGCAACGTCTCCGTCAACGTCCGGACCGCGCTCAACGCGGACGGCACAACCTCGGTCTTCGTCGAACTGTCCCGCCCCGCCTACGGCGATCAACCGGCGGCGCTGGTCGCGACCGGCGAACTGAACATCGGGACGACTCCGCTGGACGTCCCCGCCTCGGGACGCATCTCGTTCGAGGGCATGCCGGGATTCGAAGGCGTCGGCGGTTCGGTGTATGTCGAATTGCCGGCGAATACGGTGTTCCAGGACGGAATCGCCGGTACATCGGCCACCGACCCGGTCGACTTCGCCTATGCGATAACGGACGATTTGGCCGCGGGCAACGAAATCATCCTGGGCGGCGCGATGAAATTGATCCAAAACCAGACGCTTCAGAACAATATGACGCTCAACGAAGACACGGTTTTCCTGAAAGGCCAGGTCTTCAGCACGTCCATCCCCCTTCCCGGCGGCGGTTCGTGGCCCGCGGGCGTTCCGCTCGAAGGCGACGTCAAGTTTGGCAAAGGCGCGGTGATCCCCGCCGGTACGGTGATTCTGGAAGGCACGGTCCTGCGAGGCGGGCAGGACGTGACGTTCTCGGACGCGCTCGCCGCCGGAACCGTCGTTCCCGCCGGATCGTACACGACGTCGGGCGTCGGCTTCCCGGCCGACGGCATGCTCTCGCCGACTCTGGCCGGGAATCCGCCGATGGGGTTCAACCTCGAAGCGACGTTCGCGACCGTGGAAGACCTGATGCGCGCGGTCGAAGAGGCGGACATCTACGCAGCCGCGCAAATAAACAAGAACGGCACCGGCATAGAATTCATGTCGCGGCTGGCTGGCGCGTACCTGACCGTCTCCGAGGACACCGACTGCTATGAGCAGATGAACGACACGTTCCAGCAGCTGTCCGCGCTCGATCTCAACGGAATCGTCAAAGACGCCAACACGGACAGAAACGGCGATCTGCACACCGAGATTATTTACTATCCGCCCGATCCGCAACGCACCGACGGCAAGGTCGTGCTGATTTCGGACGAGGGCGAACAGACCCTTATCGACGCGGGGTATTACGTCCGCTTGTACAAGGACAAGGACCAACTCGGAAAAACCTACGAAAACCGCGACAATACGCAAATGGTGGCCGAAGGCTTCATCCCCGCCGGCGATTGGGACAATCCGGTGGCGAACCCGAACAATCCGTTTGTTCCGAACGCGAACAGCGGCCCGAACCTCGGCGTTCGCTTGCCGCTGATGCTGGAAGAGCGGAACAAGTCGGGGCTTTCCGGCACGGTGAATTTCGATTATTACGGCGGCAAGAACCAGATCGATCCCGGCGCGGACGGCATTGCCGGCAACGCGGACGATATCAATTCGCCGTATGATAACGCCGACCTGACCATTACCCCCGGCGGCCTGCGGACGACGAGTTCCGTTCATGCCACCATGCAGGAAGTGGATATTTCCGGATTTACCCCGGGCGTTCACGGCGACTTCCTGGGCAATTCGTACGCGACCATCGAATACGACGCCGCGACGCCGGCGACGACGGTCACGCTGTACCGCGATTCGTCCCGCACGCATATGGCGGCGAAAGGCGTCATCAACGCGCAAACGGGCGAAATAGACTTGTTCGAGACGGACAAGAACGGCAATTTCACCCAGGACCTGAACGGCAACCCCATCCGCATCGGCTCGATCGTCGTGACCGACAACGCGCTTCTGGACGGCCAGTCGGATACGTTCATCATCACCATGGGCGGCGTCAACAACGGCGGCCAAAAGAAGGAAGACAATCTCTTTTCCACCATTCACGACGCGCTGGACGCGCTCTATGCGAACGATATGGATACGCTGCATGACCTGCTCGACGTAATCCAGGGCGATATCGACCGGATCGTCGCGGCCGCCGGCGAAGTCGACGCGCGCTCCAAG
This sequence comes from Planctomycetota bacterium, assembly GCA_036770065.1. Classification (GTDB taxonomy): domain Bacteria; phylum Planctomycetota; class SZUA-567; order SZUA-567; family SZUA-567; genus JAJBSZ01. The sequence continues at coordinate 1,265 of DAIPJX010000008.1, read as the reverse complement.
CGGATTGAAATGCTCGGCGACCGGTACAGCGACGATATCATCGCATTTACGGAAGTGTATGAATCCACGGTCGGCATGGACGAGAACGCGTTTATCAGATATACCCAGGAAGTGCTGATGGCGGAACAGCAATTCAACGCGGCCATGATGATCTCCACCCGCTATATGCAACTGAGCATTCTTGATTATATTTAACCGCAAGAATTCTTGTCAATACAGGTATCGAAAAAGCGTGGAGCAGGCCTCCGCGCTTTTTTTGCAACGCGTTTCGTTCCGGGCATGATTGATGCCTGAAAACCAATAAATCCATAGCGTTAATTTGTAATGAAAGAGTAAAGATTTTGATTTAAGAAAAACGATAGCCGATAATATTATGTTTGTAGTTAAAATGTTATGGTGATTTTCGATGAATGATTTCGATGTTTTTATGCGCTCGAGCGAAAAAATAATAAAAGGATTTGATTGTTATGCGTAAATATGTACATAGTTAAATTAACGAATAGGGTTTATGTACTTGCGCCCTTCTCCGCGGCTCACCGCCGCACCCAATAAAGCGCGGCCCCGGCTGCCTGGCCTCAGGGACGCGCAACTTTTTTCAAACCCGGACGACAATTCTTCTCCTGTGACAGCCCGAAATATGCGCAAACCCTGTATTATCTATTTTTTTCTTTCGTTATTGTTTCTATTATAGTACCCTTGGCACTAGAACGTACGGGAGAGGTGGCGTTTGTATGCTCAGCACCAAAAATGACGGAGGAGAATCGCATGAAAAAAACGCTTCAATCCATCGCCAGCCAGTTAAGCGAAGACGATATACAAGAAATCATTCGCTTGAAAAAGGCCGGTGGAAAACGGGTCGCCGCGTTGCAAAGGAAAAGAAACAGACTCGCCGCCGAAATCGAACGCATCGATGCCGAACTGGCAGGGCTTTCCGACGGGACCGGCGCCGCGCCCCGGCATAAACGCGGCAGAAAACCCGGAAAAAAGAATACAGCGTCAAAAACAACAAAGAAAAAACACACGGGCAGGCGGAACAACCTGTCCGCTGCCGTGCGCTCAATCTTCCAAAAAACCAATAAACCCCTCAAGGCAAGCCAGGTCGTCGACAGCCTCCCCAAAGCGGGAATTCACGTCGCCGATATCGCCGATATGCGGAAACGAATTTCCGTTGTCCTGGCAAGCCAGAAAAATCATTTTAAACAAGTTTCACGCGGATTATATCAGCTCATATCCGAATAGGAAAAAACAGGGTAGAGATCAGCCCG
>DAIPJX010000165.1:0-5744 GCA_036770065.1 Planctomycetota bacterium | reverse complement strand
GATGCTTTTTATTCTTATCCCCCGCATTGCGATGATGTGAAGCGCATGCCTGATGCGGAACATATCCGTGCCGAAATCGCACAGGCCGGGATGCGGGACAGAGAGCCGCCGCGGCATTTCGAAGAAAAATGGATCGGCGGAATAGGCGAAACGCTCTACAGGAAGTTTATGGAAAACTATACGAAGAAACACTGGCACATACCATCAAATACGCTGTTGGATGAACATACATATAGCGGACTTCACAAGAACGAGTATGGGCGGCTGCGCTCGGGAAATCGCGAAATGGTGCGGGACGCCTATATATCCTATCCGATTAGCGTAAACGGCTGGGATGATTATTTCGCGCAAATCGCGGCCATGTCCGAAGTCTCCGTCCGCTGCAATGCGCATATAACCGCCTATGATCTGGATCGGAGAACCATTCATTTGGACAAGGAAAAGCTCACGGCGGATCTTATAGTCAGCACCATTTCCCCCGATGAAATGTTCGCCTATGCCCATGGGCGGCTTCCGTATGCGGGACGGAGCATGCTGTTGTTGCCATTGCCCGCGGAATATGTGTTCCCGAAGGATATATGCTTTCTTTACTATGCGGGGGATGAACCGTATTTGCGGATTGTGGAATACAAAAAACTTACCGGATACAAATCGCCTGTCTCCCTGCTCGGCATCGAGCAACCTTGTCCCGGCGGAAAAGATTATCCGATGCTTTTTAAAGCGGAAATAGAACGTGCGGAAAGTTATGTAAAAGCTTTGCCCAAGGCTGTGCTCAGTGTGGGGCGATTGGGGAGTTATCGCTATATGACGCTGTCCAATATCCTCGACCAGGCGTTTGAGCAAATCGTCGATTACTGACAGTTGCCGCCGGTTCTCCGGCAAGAAACAGAAATGAATGATGAAGGCGGTGGATAATGACGACGGACAACGCAAAGCGGCTTTTCCATAACCAGGGCGAGGATTTCATCCCTCTGCGCGAGCTGCTGCCGCTTGGCGCGCCGTTGGCGATGTCCATCGATACGTCGGAAGTATGCAATTTCCGCTGCAAATTCTGCGTCTACAACCAAAGCCGCGAGAGGAAACTGGTGAACCGCCCCAGCGGAGCGCGGCCGCTTATGGATGCGGCGGTGTTTGAGAAACTGGTGAATGACCTCAAGGCGTTTCCGCAAAAGATCAAAAAACTGTCCATGCACTGTCGCGGCGAACCGCTGTTGAATCCCGATATCGCCGGAATGATTCGCGCAATGCGTGACGCCGGAGTGACGGACTGCATCAAGCTGTCCACGAATGGTTCGCTCCTTACCCGGGAACTGGCGCGCGACATCCTTGACGCCGGCGTCGGGCAGTTGGTGTTCTCGGTCGAGCAAGTGACCGACGAGGGATACCGCGAAGTCACCGGCGGTGCCTGGTCGGACTACGGGAAAATTGTCGAAAACTTCCGTGCGCTGCGCGAGGAGCGCGACAAGGGCGGCTACGACGTCAATCTGTGCGCCAAGATTCTCGACTTCATCGGCGACGAGGAAAAGGATAAATTCCGCGCCGATTTCGGGCCGTATGCGGACACGCTTCTCATCACCGGCCTCTATGCTTCAAGCCGGCCGGACCTGGTCGACGGCACCATGGGACAAGGGCAAAAGGAAGGGTTCTACAAATCCGGATTGAAGACGGATCGCATCGTTTGCCCGGAGCCGTTTTTCTTTTTGTGCGTCAATGCCCAGGGCGGCGTCATGCCGTGCTGGATGGATTGGTCGAACAGCCTGGTCCTCGGCAACATTATGGAGACGCCGATCATTGACATCTGGAACGGCGAGGCGATGCGGCGGTTCAGGCTGCTGCATTTGACTGGGAAAAGAAAAACCGATTCCACCTGCGCCGATTGCCGGTTTGTTTACGGGATACATCCGCAATCGGATATCGACGCGGAACGGGAGCGATTCACGGCGCTTTATGAAAACTGAGAAAAACCGCGCGCGACCGCTTCCCGCGTTGCTTCTCGCGGCCGGGCTTGGGACAAGGTTGTCGCCAATCACGGACGCTATTCCCAAGTGTCTGGTTCCGATCAACGGAATTCCGCTTTTGGGGATATGGCTGGATATGCTTGGTTCCGCCGGCATGGAGCCGCTGATCGTCAATACCCACCACTTCGCGGATCGCGTCGCCGATTTTGTGAAGGCCGGCCGCTGGCGGGAAAAAACCGTTCTTGCCCACGAACCGGAGCTGTTGGGCACCGGCGGGACGCTGTTGGCGAACCGTCGGGCGTATCGGGACGAAACGGTACTGGTTATCCACGCCGACAACCTTTCCTCATTCGATGTCGCCGCATTTGTAAAGCGCCACGACCAGCGGCCGGCGTCGTGCGTGATGACCATGATGCTGTTCCGGACGCCTACGCCGGAGTCGTGCGGCATTGTCGAACTTGACGACCGGGGCGTCGTCGGCGCATTTCATGAGAAAGTCGACAATCCGCCCGGCAACCTCGCCAATGCGGCGGTGTATTTGATGGAGCGGGAGGCGTTGGATATATTGGCCGCGCAGGGCAAGGAGAAACCCGACATCAGTCTGGATTTGTTGCCGCGCTGTCTTGGGAAAATGTATACTTGGGAAAACCAAGGCTATCATCGGGATATCGGGACGCCCGAAAGTTATGCGGCGGCTTTGCGCGAATATCGGTCGGCTGGAACGGCGAAATGACATTGCGGATTGAAGGGCATAAACTCCAGTACCATCCCGACCGGCTCGCCGACCTGTTGGCGGGGCGGACGGTGTGGCCCGTCTATGCGGAAGTCTCGCCCGTCTCCGCCTGCAACCACCGCTGTCTGTTTTGCAATTTCAATTATCTTGGCCACGAAGCGAAGCGCCTGCCGGACGGCAGAATGATAACGCTTATGGACGAATTCGCCCAAGGCGGAATCAAGGCGGTGGTGTTCGCCGGCGCCGGCGAACCGAGTTTGCACCCTGATACATTTCCCGCCATGCGCCGGGCGAAGGAACACGGCATAGACATGGCGATGAGCACCAACGGCGCGCTGCTGCGCCCGGGGCAACTTGACGAAATGGCGGAGCTTCTTACCTGGACACGGTTCTCCATCAACGGCGGCACGCCCGAGGCCTATGCGCTTGCGCAGGGGGCAAAGCCCGAAGATTTTGGCAAAGCATTGGAGGCCTTGTCCGCGTTGGCCGATCGCAAGGAAAAACGAAAAAGCGCGATTACCATCGGCAGTCAATGCGTTCTTGTTCCGGAAAACAGGGATTCCATTGTCAGTCTGGCGCGCGAAGTCAAACAACGCGGAGCGGACTATTTTTCCGTCAAGCATTTCTACCCTCACGAAGAAAATTTCTATCGTCCCGACATGGCGTTCCGGACGCCGGAATATCTCCGTTCCCTGCACGAGGCGGCGGCGGAATTGTCGGATGACGGTTTCAAGTTCATTGTGCGCGATGTGGAGGATTTGGAGCGGCGGCGACCCTATGCCGCATGCCTTGGTTTGCCGTTCATAATTTATATCAGGGAAGATGGAAGACTCTATACCTGTTTTTCCCATCAAGAGGACGAGAAAACCGCGATCGGCGATCTTTTGGCCTCGGATTTTGTTTCATTATGGCGGTCATCGGCGAAAGACGCGGCTATCGATCACTTAAATCGGTATGCGAAAAATCGGTGCCAGGCCAATTGCCGGCATCACCAGATTAATATATGGTTGGCGCAGCTAACCCATTTTCCGCCCCATGTCAATTTCATATAAGGACAAGGATAAAATGCGCGATTGCTTTACAATACGGCGTATTCCGCTGGCGTCGCTTTACCGGCAAAAACCGGTGATAAGCCTTGAATGCGGCGAGTGCAATGCGCGCGCACGGGTTGACTATTTGGCTTCGGGATGGCGGGGACGGGAAGGGAGATGTCCCGTTTGCGGGAAATCGCAACGGCTTCGTCCGGTGGATCTCAGAAGAACTCTGGAAAAAAGTTTTCGCAATGCCGTTCAACGCATAGATAAAAAGGACAACCCTTTCTGGACGGATATTCTTGCTTTCACCATCGCAAGGGCGGCCATGCTGTTGCGTCCATTGCTTATGGTGACGATAGTGCATTTCCGCCATCAAAGAATAGGGCATTATATCCAGAATACCCTTGGCTTTTTATGGAGAATGGAGGATGACGGCTACGGGGAGGCGCTTCTCTTTGCGATGCCTCCCAATCCAAAGACGGAATCCAATCATTATTTTCGGGAGCAAGTGGGTCGCCGGTTTATTCTTACCCCCGCGGCAATACCCGCGTTTCACCTGGTTGAAAAGAAACCGGGATACTGGAAAAAGTTGGTTGATGCCTGGAAGAAGTTCCGGTTGCGCTCAAAAAAGCATTTGGAGCAGGTTTTTGTTTTAGCGGATCGGAAGCGTCCAATCAGCCATGCCGTTGAATTGGCGGGGGAGCCGAGTAACGAATTCGCTTGGGTTTTTCCGTATTGGATTGATACCGCATCCCGCCCGCCCTTTATCTCCTTCAGCGGGGAGGAGCGCAAAAAGGCGGAAAAATGGCTTAAAGAAAAAGGACTGGATCCGGCGGCGCCTTTTGTTTGTTTTTGCGCTCGGGATTCCAGTTATCTGGATACCGTCCATCCCGGCCACGATTGGTCCTATCACTCGTTCCGTGATATGGATGCGGATACGCTTGTTCCCGCAATGGAGTGGCTGGCGGATCAAGGAGTCGTTTGTTTTAGAATGGGAAAACATCCCAAAAAACGATTGCCTTCGCAACATCCGGGAGTCGTGGACTATGCGTCATTGCATCAGGACGACTTCATGGATGTGTATTTAATGAGCAATTGTTTGTTCGGAGTCGGTAGCGGCGCGGGCGTGGACCTCCTTTTCTTTGCCGCAAAAAGGTGGTATTTGCAAATCAATTCGACCTGGTTTTATCATCCCGCGATAATTGCGCGAGCGGCGAACTATTGGATGATAGCCAAAAAATTCTGGTCGCACGACCGGCAAAAATACCTTTCGTACAAGGAGATCTATGCCCTTGGCGTGGACTATCTTCCGAGCAGTGACGAATATCTGAAACACGGGATCGACCTGGTCAACAACACTCCGGAGGAAATCCTGGCGGCGGTTAAAGAAATATACGCACGGCGCACGGGTACATGGACAGAGAGCCGGGAGGAGGGCGACATCAAGAATTATTTCACGGATATTCTTGTCGGGGCCTACCCGAAGTATCGGAATATGATTAAAAACGAAAGTCGACTTTGCACAAGTTTTCTTCGCGCCAATCCGGGTTTCCTGGCGGAAAGCGGCATCCGGCTGGAATAAGAGGACTAGTCGGCAAGAAGATCAAGAGTCGGCGGTTCGCCGCGGCGGATATCCACTTTTGCCGTTTTTCCAAGGATTTCGCCGAGATGCCGTGGGGCAAGTCCGTAACCGGGTCTAATGGAGCGGACATTGTCGCGGGTAATTTGTTCGCCCGCCTTGATATCGGCGACGGCATACAAGGAACGGCGGAAGACCAGCGAAACTTCACTGCCGGGGGTGGGGCCATAGTGGACGTGGCCCAACGCGGACTCCATTTCGCGTATGCGTGTCGCCAATTCACGCAGTTCGGCGGGTTCCAGGGAAAATGCCGCGTCGGGACCGCCGTCCGCCCGGTTAAGCGTGAAATGCTTTTCCACGACGCATGCTCCCAATGCGACCGCGCCAAGGGCGGCGGTATGAGCCGTGGAATGATCCGACAAGCCGACAAGCCTCCCGAA
>DAIPJX010000164.1:0-5760 GCA_036770065.1 Planctomycetota bacterium | reverse complement strand
GGAAAAGAGGAACATGTCCGGTTCGTCATAAGCCGCGTATTCCGCCGCCAGCGTGAAAATGCGTTCGTCGAGAATTTCGCTGTCGAAGCCAAGGTAGATGTAATCCCATTCGGCGGCGAGCAACCGCTCGCGCCCGGGAAGCGAATCGGCCTCAAGCCATTGCGCATGGCGCGATTCGCATGCGTTTCCGTTTGGGACAACGGCGAGGATTTTCGGGCGTTTAGTCGTCATGGCGCGAATTCTTTCCCGATGACAGAAAGCGCGTCCTTCCTTTTTCGCTTCCGGGACGGAAGCGAAAGGCTCCGTCCGGCCGGTACCGCAGCACCGCGAAAAACACCCTCCGCGCCAGTGCGTCGTCGTTGTCGAACTCAAGGATTAAATCGCCGCCGCCAAGCGCCGCGCCGGTCCTGTCCAGGTCGCAACACAGTTCCGACGAGTCGGCATAGCGCGCGACTCCGGGAAAATCCCGTTTTATGCGGCGCCCCGGATTATCCGGACGATCGCCCAACAGCCAATGCCGGTAGCGCAAACGAAACAGCGTTTTCGATTCCTCGTCGGCAAGCCGGTTGATGAAGCGGTATAAATCCAGATGCGGGCAAAGGGAAAATTCAAGCGGATCGATAGGCGCAAGCACGTCGAATAAATCCTTGCGCTCGAACAATCGGTCTTCTCTCACTCCAAGCGAAACCAAAAATGCCCGCACATCTTGGCTATGGGCGTCGACGACCGCTATCGCTATGTTGGCGGCGGGATATTTTTGAACCAACTCCTCGGGACCGAGAATCGTCAACCCGTGGAACAGTTTCCCCCGCTTTGCCGGATCCCTGTCGCACACCGCTTGAATCCGCACGCCGGACCAGGGAAGATATTGCCATAACACTTCAGCCGTGCCGCCGGCGCCGTACATGGCCAGCGGGAGATGGGAGTATTTGACATAGCGGCGGGCATCAAACATCGCGCTTCACTTTCACATCCCCGATTCAAAAACAATCTTGTCTTCCACGCCGGGATACACTCTCTCCAGCAACGCCGCGTCAGCCCGCGCGGGCACAATTATGCTGTCGGCGCATTCGCGGAGGAACCGGCCCCAAACAAGACCGCGCCATTGCCCAAAGCTTGCGTCGGCGGTCCCGTCCCAGGCGAGAAGGTCTTCGGCGCGCAGCCAGGTATATTTTTTTATCCGAATAAATTCATCGGGCCACACCGGGTAATCCGGCGAATGCGCCTGCCGCGCAAGGCATGGGGCGCATGCCGTCGTATCGGCGGGAACGCCGCAATCCCTTCCGTCCGGCGTCCGCAACCGCCATGCCGGGCAAACAGGATAATGGTTGTTCAACACGACCGACAGCGGCGCTCCGCTGAACCTTCGCAAACGTTGAAGAGTATGGAGCGTCCGCATGGGGACGTGATCCCATCCGGAAAGATCGTCGACAACGATTTCAGAAATCTTCAAGCGGTACAACAGTTTTATCGCCCAGTTTACGCCTGGGCCTTCGAACGCCCCGTGGTGGCGTTTAAAGCGGTATGTGACTTGACCGCGACCGGTATCGGGATCCTGGCTGACGACGATCGCGGCGCGCGCTTCGCCCGCCCGCCTGAAACAGCGCGTCCGGGCCGCCGCGTCCCGGGAAGAGAAAAACACGGCGCATCCGTTCGCGACTTCCGTCGAGGCAAGAAGCGTCAGCATGGAACGAAACGCCAGCAATTCGGGGTTGTCGATAAAATCCATCACCGCATTGGAATACCAGGGATAGCGCGCTTCGATGATCCGGGCATGCTTTTCCCGAAGCCGCTCCCGTTCAACCGAAGGATCGTCCCGCATCGTCCCGCCATGCTTGTGGTAGACGAAAACATTGGCCGCGAGAAGGTGCGAGTAGCCTTTACGCGTTGCGCGGCAGCACCAGTCCACCTCTTCGCCGTAAATCGGACTGAACGTCGCGGCGTCGAACAAACCCACCTCTTCGACGGCGGAACGGGACAACGCCATACAGAACCCCGGAGAATAGGGGAAGGCGAAGGAAGCCGTCGGGCGGGCGGCTTGAAAAACCTTGTCCAACCGCTCCAGACTCATATCGTCAAAAAGAATGTCGTCAAGAAAGACATCGGGGAAGGCAATCATCGACGCGGCATTGGTGAAGGGCGCGGCGGAAGCGACCTTTTTCCCCGAATGGCGGATCGGCCACAGCAACCGCGACGCCCAACCCGGCGGCACGACAACGTCGGCGTTGACGAGAATGGCGTCATTTGCCGAATGGGACAAAAGGAAGTTGACGCCGCCGGCATATCCCAGATCCGTTTCCTGCAAAAACAGCTGAACTTTGCCGGCGTGTTCGTCGCGGACTTGCTTGAGAAATTCGGGAGTGCGCGGGTCGGAACTGTTGTTGTCGCTGATAACCAAACGGAACGGCACGTCGGTATTGGCGAAAATGCTCTCGAGGCACGGCTGCAAAAAATCGTAACTGTTCTTCACCGTCAACAGGATATCAACCGGTTTTTCGCTGTCGCCATTGCAGGCGGGAATATCGGCGGGCCGAAAAAAACGCGGCAGCACGCGCGATAAATCACAAGCCTGGCGCGACGCCTCCCGGCGCAGCGCCTTGACTTGCCGCTTCAGATCGGCGATTGCTTCCGCCGTGTCTTCCCGAAAGCCGTCCGTCACGCCTTCCCCTTCCTGTCACGAATCCGTTTTTGCCAGCATGTCGCGAAATCCGGCGTTCAAGTCGTATTCCGGCGTAAAGCCGACCTCTTCACAAAGCCTTCGGTTGTCGCCCACAATGCATGCCGGCTGGCCCGGGACATCGTCCCGGAAAGACAAAAGCTCGCGCCGTCCAATCATTTCCGCCAATGCGATGCTGAATTCGCGAATCGAAACAGCCTTGCCGCTGCAAACGTTCACCTCGCCCTGGACGCTGGAATCCAGGAAGCGCGCCAGTCCGGCGGCGATATCCTTGGCATACAAATAGTCCCGCAGCAGCGGCCCGCCGCGAATCACGACATTGTCGCCCCGGCTCAGGGATTCGACAATAGCGCCCGCCAACCGACGCGGCGCCTCGTTCGCGCCATAGGTGAAGAATATGCGCGCCCAACCGAATGAAACAGCGTTGTTGCGGCAAAACAGCGACGCCAGTTCATTCAAGTGCGCTTTGCAAAACTCGTAGGCGCACTTCGGCCCAATCGACGAAACACCTTCGACCAGCGGCATGCTTTCCGTTTCATACTCGAGTACAGTGCCGGCGAATACCGCGCGGCGGCCGCCATTGCGCCGGAAGGCCTGAAGCAGCTCGAGGCTTGCGGCAAGCCAGCCGAAATTGGAATTGTCTTCGCGGTACGCCTCCGGCCGCACATCCCAGGCGAGATGCAACAAGTGCGTCGCCGATTCTTCCGCGAGACGCGTGTTCACTTCTTTGAGGTCGAACAAATCGCATTCCCGCCAGGCAATCCCGTTATCCGGCGGACGTCGCCGGCAAAGCGCCACGACCTCGTACCCGTCCCGCAACAACGGTTCGCACGCGTACTGCCCAATCAGGCCGGTGGCTCCGGTCAGCAAAACTTTCTTTATGACCATCCCTCCATGGCGACGCCCGGGGGCAGGCAATACCGGCAATCCAGTACGCGCTTTCCCGCATAATCGAGGGCGCGGTACTCCGGCCACGCCGCCAAGATCGCCACAGTCCCGCATTCGGCGACCACCTGTTCAGCGGTCTCGCGGTAGCGGATGGGATGCTTGAATGCTCCGGCGTAAGCCGCCATCGCCATCGGGTCATGCGCGACAATGTTCTTGCGGCCTCCGTCTATAAGCCGGCCGATTATATCCGCAGCCGGGCTGTCGCGGACATCGTCGGAGCCGGGCTTGAAGGAAAGCCCCAAAACGCCGATAGGCGCCAGCGGATCGCTTGCGGCGGCGATCCTCTCCGCGGCATCGGCGCGAGCCTGACGGTTCACCCGCAACACAGACTCCAACATGGTGTCGGCCATGCCGTGATCGCGCGCGACGTTCCGCAGCGCCGCCGTATCCTTGGGAAGGCAATAGCCGCCGAATCCGCAACCGGGAAAAGCATATGACGTCATGGCGGCAGGCTCCCCGCGCCAGCGCTTGTCCTCGTGAAGAATCCCGAAGGCGCGGGCGATATCGATGTCGCCGATTTTTCGCGCCAGCATGGCTTGCTCATTGGAAAAACTTATCAACGTCGCCAACAGCGTATTGGAGAGGTACTTGATAAACTCGGCCTCGGTCGCGGACACAAGCCTGACCGGCGCGGAGAAACACCCCAGCACCAGCTCTAGAATCTCGCCCGCCCTGTCATCCACCGCGCCGACGACGACCCTGTCGGGATTGACGGAATCCTCCCACGCATGCCCTTCGCGTAAAAACTCCGGCGCGACCGCCAGACCGATATCTCCGCCAATTCGTCGACCCGATTCCTCAAGCGCCGCGTACACCGGCCCAGCCGTTGAACCGGGCGGAACCGTCGACTTGACGACGACGACGGGATACTTCTCCCGCGAAGAATGCTCCGCCGCCTCGCGGGCGGCTTGAACGACAAAGGAAAGATTCGCCCCGCCCTCGTCCGTTCCCGGCGTGCCGACGCAGATGAAAACCGCATCCGCCCCGGAAAGCGCTTCGCGTGAATCCGCCGCCAGGCGGAACCCTTGGCCAAGATGCCTGCCAAGGGCTTCCAAAAGATGCGGCTCGTGAAAAGGAATCTTGCCCCTTCGGATCGTTTCCATGCGGCCTGCGTCCCGATCAACGCCCCGGACCGAATGGCCTTTTTCCGCAAGGCACAAGCCTGTGGTCAGCCCGACGAACCCCAGACCGACAATCGCTATCTCAGGCATTCGCGTTCTCCCGCCGCAAATGCGCGAGATACCGCGCCACGCCTTCGCGAAGACCCACTTCGGGACTGTAGCCCAGTTTTTCGCGCGCTCGAGCGACGTCGGGACAACGGCGATCGGGATTATGCGTCAAATAGTCCTTCTCCTCCGGCCGGGCAAAACAAACCTGACCGGTATAGCCGAATTGATCTTTTCCCACCTCGGCAAATATTCCCGCAAGCTCCGCAATCGAAATTTCCGGCGCCGGAGAACCGATGTTGAACACGTCGCCGGCGCCCTTGACAAGCGCCAGCAAATACCCGAACACCGCGTCCGCCACATAGCAGAAGGTTCTCGTCGGCGTCCCATCGGAAAGAATCGCAATGTCCCGGTTGGCAAGAATCGAGGAGGCGAAATCCGCCGGAGCGCGGCGGTCGTCAATCCGCATGCCGGGGCCATAATTATTGAAGGGGCGAACAGTGGCGATTTTCAAGCCTCGGGACTCGCAGGCCAAATGGCACAGCGTTTCTCCAAAGCGCTTGGCCTCGTCGTAACACGCACGCGGCCCGCGGCAATGCACCCGGCCGGGATATTCCTCCGGCGTGGGAATTGCGGACGGTTCGGGATTGCCGTAGATTTCGCTGCTGGAGAAAAAGAGCAGCCCTTCCAGCCTGCCGGGGTCGCAGGAGTCGATCAACCGGCGCAGGCCCAAAACATTGGCGTCCACCGTTTCAAACGGATACTTCCGGTAAAACGTCGGCGACGCCACCGACGCCATATGCACTATATAATGAAACGATGAAAAATCGACAGAGCCGCCCGCGGCTGCGATATCCAATTGCCGCACCGTCGCCCTTCCGGATTTTTCCAAGCGATTCAGCCATTCGGGTCGGCCGAGAAGGAAAGAGTCCGAAAGAACCACTTCCTCCGGTTCAATGCCGCGGCGTT
>DAIPJX010000163.1:0-5795 GCA_036770065.1 Planctomycetota bacterium | reverse complement strand
CCGAAGGGCTACGAGGTCATGCCCGAGGTCGAGGAAGTCGCGCGCAAGAACGCGGCTGCCGCCGGCGGCAAGTTTGTCAAATCGAATTCGATGGCCGAAGCGTTTGAAGGCGCGGACATCGTGTATCCCAAGAGTTGGGCGCCTTTCGCCGCCATGGAAAAGCGCACGAAACTGTACGGCGACGGCGACATGGACGGCATCAAGGCTCTGGAGAAGGAATTGTTGGGCCAGAACGCCGGCTTCAAGGACTGGGAGTGCACCGAGGCCCTGATGAAGAAAACCCACGACGGCAAGGCTCTGTACATGCACTGTTTGCCTGCCGACATTACGGGCGTCTCCTGCAAAGAGGGCGAAGTCGCGGCCAGCGTGTTTGACCGCTACCGTCTCCCGCTGTACAAAGAGGCCGGTTTCAAGCCATATATCATCGCCGCCATGATCTTTCTCGCCAAGATGAAGGATCCGGCGAAGACATTGCGTGAACTCGAAGCCCGCGATCGCAATCGCATTTTCTAATCGTACGGTTCCGGCATCGGATAAAGGAAAGCGGATCGGCAAAAGCCCGATCCGCTTTGCTTTCGCGCGAAAGCGGATTGACGCAGGCAGATTCATTCATGGGAAGCAAACAGCACAAATTCGCACAAACCGGCGGACGGAAAATGAGCGCGCGGGGCCTACTCGGACAGGCTCTTAACGCTACAAAATCCTGATTGAAGCTTTTGATCCGTTTTTCGGCTCTTCCTTCAGCTTGATGCGAACCGACGCGGACGGAACGCTGTCAACCGGCAAACCAAATTTGGACTGCGCATCGTAATGAAGCACCACCGATTCGTACCCCGGCCGCTCATCGAACGATTCATTTCGCATTGCCATAATATACCCCGCCACCAGCATCGACACCGCGCCGAACCACGACAACGGATTTACCAGGCACACGCCCAGAAATCCCCACCATTGCACAAAGGTAAACGACGCGAAAAGACGCGCGAGAATTTCCATGCCCGCTGAAACGGTCGGCATGGTGTTTTTCCCCATGCCCTGAAGGATATTTCTGAAGACAAATAAAAGGCCAAGCAGGAAATAGAAACTACCGGTGATCGTCAGGTAATTTTGCGCATCATGGACGACGCCCGGTTCGCCGGCGTCGATGCCGAACAGCGACAGCATCCATCGTCCGCCCAGAATCATCGTCGCCGCTCCCGCCACGCCCATGGCAATGGCGACAAGGGAACCCTGGCGTGCGCCGGTGCGGATGCGCCCCATTTTTTTCGCGCCGTAATTTTGCGCCGTAAACGTCGCAATGGCGACGCCCAGGGAAAACAACGGCTGGGTGGCGAGCTGGTCTATTTTCACCGCCGCCGAAAACGCCTTGACCGCGTCTGTGCCCAGGCGGTTTATCACTACCTGCAAAATGATGACGCTCACCGCGATGATCGCCATCTGGAGCGCCATGGACAAGCCAATGGATAAATGCTGACGGATCAACCGCCAATCGATTTTCCAATATTTCCGCTTCAAATGAAGAATTGGAAAACGCTTCAAACTGTACCATACGCACATCGCAACCGACAGCGCTTGCGCAATAACCGTCGCCCAACCCGCGCCGGCCACACCCATATGAAAATACACGATAAATGCGTAATCCAGCGCAATGTTGACAACGCAGGCGACAATAAGAAACAGCAGCGGCGTTACGCTGTCGCCGAGCGCGCGCAAAATTCCGGCAAACAAATTGAAAAACACCGTCGCCGCCGTGCCGCCGTAAATTACCACGATATACCTGTACGCATCCTCGACAATATCGTTCGGAGTTTGCATCAAATAAAACAACGGATACACGGTCGGCATGACGACAGCCGTAATGACAAGGGAAACGGCGAAGGAAAGCATGATGCCGGTTGCGACCGATCGTTTGACCCCGTCTTCGTCGCCCGCTCCGTAACACTGCGCGGTGACGACGGCGAACCCGCTGGTCAATCCGAACGAAACGCCCACTACCATGAACGCTATCGCCCCGGTGGATCCGATAGCGGCCAGAGCGGTTGTGCCGATAGTGCGGCCGACGATGACCATGTCGGCCATATTGTAAAATTGTTGGAAAACATTGCCTATGAGAAGTGGAATCGTAAACAGCAGGATCTGCCGCACAGGTTTGCCCCGGGTCAGATCCCTGGCTTGACCAAACATGAATTGCCGCCCTTCTTTCATACCATGGCCTTCATGGCCCGGAAGAGCTTTTATTGTGCAGAATCCATCCCCATCCGCAAGCGGATATGGCGAAATCCTGAAAAATATCTATACTTTGCGTTTGCATCACGCGACATGAAAGGACGGCGCAATGCTGGAAGTGCTGTATGGACTCATCGCCATGTGCTCCACCACGGTCGGCGCAATGACCGGCATGGGCGGCGGAGTGATCATCAAGCCGGTCATGGATCTTTTTGGCCATTTCAACCCCATGTCCATCAACATGGTGGCCTCGCTCACCGTGCTCGTCATGGCGGTCGTCTCGGTTATCGAAATGCTGGCGGGAAAAACGCCGTTCGATTTCAAAGTGGCCGTGCCCCTCGCCGCCAGCAGTCTGCTTGGCGGCCATACCGGCAAAGCGGGACTGTCATGGGTGATCGGCGCAATGAACGACGGCAACCGGGTCCTCGTGGTTCAAAACATTGTTCTTGCCTGCCTGATCATTCCCATTATCTATTTCATGCGGCGCAAAAAAAACATGCCCAACCTCGGCTTTTCCGGCTGGCCGCCCGCGCTGGCCGTCGGATTTTCCCTTGGAGTTTTTTCAGCGTTCCTTGGTATCGGCGGCGGACCGTTCAATGTTGTCGGCATTATAATGGTTTTCGGCGTTTCCACCAAAATGGCCGCGGCGTATTCGCTGTTCATCATCCTGTTCTCCCAGGCCGCGTCCGCCGCCATGACCGGGTTTTCAACCGGATTCGGCGCATACGACCTGTCCATGTTGCCGGTCATGATGTTCGGGGCAATGGCGGGCGGGTTCCTCGGCGCGCGGCTGCGGCGGCACCTTACAACGGAACGCGTCGAAACAATGTTCAACCTTGTGCAAATCGCGGTCCTCTTCCTGTGCATTGTCAATATAATCCACAACTGGTGACCCGGCGCCCGCCCGCCCACGGAGTTGGAAATGAAAGTGCTGAATTTCGGATCGCTCAACCTCGATTTCGTCTATGCGGTCGACCATATCGTCCTCCCGGGAGAAACCATCCTTTCCTCCCGTCTCGACGTTTTTCCCGGCGGCAAGGGTCTGAACCAGGCCGTCGGCCTCGCGCGCGCCGGCGCCGCCGTGGACATGGCCGGTTCCATTGGGCCGGACGGCGCAATGCTCCGGGACGTCTGCCGCGACAACAACATTGGCGACACCCACCTCCGCCGCGTCGACGAACGCACCGGCAACGCAATCATCCAGGTCGCGGCAACCGGCCAAAACAGCATCGTCCTGTTCGGCGGCGCAAACCGGAAAAACGACACGGCATTTATCGACACCGTCCTCTCGCACTACGCCGAAGGCGATATGCTGGTCATGCAAAACGAAATCAATTTGGCGGGATATCTGATCGACCAGGCGCACCGGAAAGGCATGACAATAGCGCTCAACCCGTCGCCGTTCAATGAAGACATGGCGCAATGCGATCTGTCGAAAGTTTCCATTTTTTTGATTAATGAAGTGGAAGGATGTCAAATCACCGGCCAACCGGACCCCGACGCCATTCTCGCGAACATGCGAATACGCTTCCCCGAAGCGCGGGTCGTCCTTACCCTGGGCGGCGACGGCGCAATCTATCAGGACAAAACGACAACCGTCCGGGAAAGCGCCCGTTCCGTTTCCGTCGTCGATACGACAGCGGCGGGCGACACCTTCGCCGGGTACTTCCTCACCGCCTTCGCGGAGGGCCTTCCGCCCGCCCATGCCCTGGCTCTCGCCTGCGACGCGGCCGCGATCGCGGTCTCGCGATCGGGCGCAAGCGTATCAATTCCCCGCAGGGACGAGGTGGAGTGTTTCCGGCCTACGCGGCGGCGGCGTGCATCCGCTCGGCAATAATCGCCGCTTCCGGCATAACCGGCGGGCGGAGAATGACCGCAAGCCCTTCGCGTCCTCCCGGAAGCGAGAGATGGCGCATTTCAAAACAGTCCCGCCGTTCCGCGGCGGGAAACGCGGATTCGCCCAAAGCGGGCCACTGGCGGTTTGCCCTGCTCCACAGGTGGGCAACCCATTCGTCGGCGGCGAGAGCGCCTATGCGCGCGCGCAGCGCGTCCAGTCCGTCGCCCGCGCCGGCATGCCGGGACCATTTCGGCAGTTCGGCCGGATACGAAATCTCGCGGTGGTTGCATCCGGATTCGATGCGCGCATCGCCGCATAACGCCTGATGCACATCCCGCCATATCGCATCTTCCTCGGCGCAGGTCGCAGGCGCATCGCCCAGAACAAAAATCCGCATATACGGAAAACGGTGATCGCACGCCGGCGCGCCGAGCCAATTGCCGCTAAACAGCCAGCGTCGTACCATGCCCGGCCACTGTTCAGGCGCGTTGCCCAAGGTCAAACGGGCGGCAAAACCGCGCCGGGCGGCGTTGTCCATGCCGAACCATATCCGGAAAAAAAGATTGCCCGCGCCCTGCCCGCCGGCGGCGGCGCACAGGAACGCCGGCGGCACAACGAAACAGGCCAGAACATGCATGGCGATCCCGGGATATATCTTCCATATGCCCCATGCCATGCACATGGCGACGGCCAACAAGGTTCCAAGCGTAACGACGACGACCGACGCATTGGCGAGGAAAACCGTCAAACCGACCGGTCGTCCGTCGATGCGGTCGTACAGTTTCCGCCAGTCCGCCGGTTCGGCGCCGCTGACAACGGCGATGCGCGAAGTCGTCCGCAACTCGGTGTTTTGCATAATGGCCGTTTCCTCGATAGTCCTGATTTTTTGGCGGGAAATTTCCGCACCATTCCTGTACTATCGACGGCATGAAACCGGAACTGAAGGCAAAACCATGGATATGGAAAAAAAAAGCCGCAAACGCCAAAATGACAATTTCGCCCGCGAAGAATTGGGTGCGCTCTTGCGCATGTTTTCCGCCCTTGGGCTGACGGTTGCGCTCGGCGTGCTTGGTTCTTTTCTGCTTGGCGTCTGGGCGGAGAAAACACTCATCCGCCTGGACATCGTGTCGGGCGGATGGGTGAAAGTGGTTTTTATGATTTTGGGGCTTGGCATGAGCGTCTATTGGGCCTACCTGCGCATTGCCAGGCACCTGGACAAATACGGGCCGTTGCATGACGACCGGGAGGATTGAAGGCGCATTACAGCCTGGTCAAGCGCATTGAGTTCAGAACCGCCAGAAGCGCGACGCCGACATCGGCGAAAACCGCTTCCCACAGTCCCGACAGCCCGGCAAGGCCAAACGCCATGACGATTGTCTTGACCCCGAGCGCAAATATAATGTTTTCCGCGGCGATCTTCCGGGTTTTTCCGGCAATACGGAAAAGCGCGGGAAGGCGGGACGGCGAATCGTCGAGAATGACCGCGTCCGCCGCTTCCACCGCCGCCGCCGAGCCAAGCGCTCCCATGGCGACGCCGACGCCGGCCGACGCCAATACCGGCGCGTCGTTGACGCCGTCGCCGACGAAAACGGCTGTCCCGGTCGGCGACAATTCCCGGAATGCGGCGACTTTTTGGTCGGGCAGCAAACCGGCGCGGAATCCGGAGAGTCCGGTTTTTTGCGCCACCGCTTCCGCCGCTTCCCGGCGGTCGCCCGTCAGCATATAGGTTTTT
>DAIPJX010000162.1:0-5839 GCA_036770065.1 Planctomycetota bacterium | reverse complement strand
GATTCGAGCGCTACCGCGCTCTCTCAAACGACGATACGTTGTGATGCAAAGCGCGCGGAAGCGCGCGATTGATAATGCAAGAATTTTCCGGCATTGTTCATTGTTCATTGTTAATTGTTAATTTTAAATAAGGCACAACACCGCAACACAAAAAAATCGCCACTATGGCGTTATCGGTATTACGACAGCGCTTCGACGATGTCCAGCGCCGACGGCGGACAGCCGGGCACGCATCGCGACGCGCCCGAACAGCAGACGCCTATGCCGACGCCGTCCATTTTTTTCCCTTTGTATCCCTGTCCGATGAAAATAGGTCCGGAAGCGCGTCCGCCGCGTTTGAGCGCATGGATAAGGTTGGCGTAGCAGGCGGAGCAAGCCTGGTCGGCCTGAACGTTTTTCCCCAGGCGCTGGACTTCCCCGGAGGCGCGGCGGGGAGCGGCGACGATCGGTTTCGCCAGTTCGACGATATCGCCGGCTTCGAGTCCCGTTTCTCCGACGCCGTATTCTTCGGCGAGGGTTATATATCCGATGCTTTCCGGGCGGATGCCCATAAGCGAGCACACGTACGCGTCGAGCTTGACCGAATCGGAGCCGAGCAGCATGCGGTTGGCCTGGACGGGATTGCCGCCTTCCTCGAAATCCAGATCGCCGCACATGCCGTCGACGATGGTGACGGCGGGGATGACGGCGGTTGCGAGGGCGGCGATGCATTCGTCCAGCCCCTCGCGGTGGAAGCGGCGTTTCTCGGCGTCGGAGATGCAGCCCTTCATGTTTTTCAGGGCACAGGTGACGCGGGTCTGGCAGTGCCCCTTGAGTACGGGCAGGTTAATGAGAAACCCGCTGGCGAGCGCACGGTTGCACACGCTGATTGGCCCGGCGGGGGTGTCGATTTTCGTGGTCTGGTCGTGTTTCAGATCATGGAGTTTGACGCCGTATTTTTTTCCGACGTCGTTCATGCCGCAGGCGGCGAAGGCGCGTCCGGTATCGTCGCCGACCCATGAGCCTTCGATTATCTCTATGTTTTTCTGTCCGTGATCCCGCATGTACTCGATAATGCCGGCGAGGATTTCCGGATGCGTGGTCGCGCCGCCCGCGGCGGGGCTGCCGACGACGAGGTTCGGCTTGAGCGAGATTGTCGCGCCGGACGGCACGGCGAGGGCGAGGTTGACTTCTTCGCACAGTTGTTTCGCCATGGCGGCGGGATCGTTTCCGTAGGTGGCGAGGATTTTGCCGCCTTTTTGGGGGAATTTCATTGCCGTTGCCATACATCATCCCTTTTTGTGAAAAAAACGCCGCATGTTTTCGCATGCGGATTCCTGTTGTGCGCGGTCGGGGACTCTTTGCGACGCACCCCATGGCGTCAAGTATAGGATATGGCCGGCGCCTCTTCAAGCTGAATTTCCCCGGGCGGGATTGGGGCGCGCCGTTTCCATTGGTGCAACGGTATGGCCATGGTGCGATTTTTCCCCGCGTTCTTTCTTGAAATCGTCGGCGAATAATGAATAATGGGTAATCGCATGTTGCGGTATGGCGTTGTCATATGGGGAAGAGGGCATGGAGCCGCATTCTGGAGGAATTCGGGCATGGACAGTTCCGGAACGGCGTCATCCTTTCCTGTCGCAGCCACCATGGATTTGCAGTATCGCCTCCCGCCGTTTCGGCAGATTCTTTACACGCCGACAATAATCGCATCGGTGATTTTGTTGGTTGTCGCCATTCTCGTTGTCGTGTATTTATCGTATCGTTCCCGGGCCAAGGCGCGGATCGAAGCCCGGCTGGACGCATTGAAAATCGCCGAGAAAATTTTATTGAAACGCGGCGGCACTGTCGACGATGTCCAGCGCATCCTGTTTGTTTTCAAGAGCAATCCCCAGTTGGATCCGGCGTCCATCGTCATGGTGCAGGACAATTTTCGTTCCAGCATGCTTCCTCTTTTGGAACAGACGTTCGACCGGAAGTTCGCCGAGCATATGGAAAACCTGTATTTCCCGCCATTTTCCGCCACGCGTCACGCGATCAATGACAATGCGCAGGATGTTAACGTGCTTATCGAGGAGCGCAAACCCGCGACGTCGGGGCAAACGGCGGCGGCGGCGGCGGCGGTTCTCGACATGATGGACGCGACGTTGCATCCCGGGGCGATTGTCACGCTTGCGTTTGACGGAATTGGCGGCGGCCATGACTGCATGGTCATGGGTCACAACATGCAGTCCATCAACATAACCCTTCCCGCCAACAACAGCCAGCTCGTGGCGGCGTTGCGTCCGGGCATGAAAATAGAGGGCACGCTGGAGAGCGGGCCGTCCTTGCTGGCGTTCACATCGAGCGTTATCCAGGCGGTGGCGGGCAGCATGCCGTATGCGCGCATCAGCGCGTGGAATTCGATGTGGGAGGTTCGGAAGCGCGAGTCGATTCGCCTGCCCATCGAGCTTGAACTTGATTTTCAGCACATATCGACGTCGCGCAGCGAATCGATCAAGGTTTCCCGTCTGGACAAGGAGATTGCTTCCGTTCGGCCTGGACGGCTTATGGACATCAGTCTTGGCGGGTGTTGCATAGAGACGCCGTCGAGCGAGGTGTTTCGGATTGGCGACATGATTCGCTTTTCCAAGTCGCTGATAAACGGCAGCCCGCCGGCGACGCTTTTGGGTGCGATTGTCAACATCAAACACCTCGAAGCGACTGAGTCCGAACCGGTGCGGCAGTTGCTGCATGTGCAATTTCTCATTATCGACGATGTGAGCCAGCGCATTCTTGTCCGTGCGCTTCGGCAGTTGCGGGATCTGATGGAACGCGACGAGTGGATGCAGGCGCAGGCGTTATTGCAAAAGATGCGCCGCAACAACATCCAGAATATTGGTTCTCCGGCCGGCGGCGGACGGGGCGCGTCCCGCACCGGTCGTCGTTCCACGACTGCGGTGGTGGGCCGCCCTTCGTCCTCGACGGCGCGGCCGGGGACGCGGGTACGGACGCAAACCGGCGTGGATACGCGCCGGATGCGCCGTCCGGCGGCCAATTCGTCCCGGGGCACCGGCATCCGCCCCAACTCGCCCGAGCGCTGACGACCGGACAAGGAAGCGATAAAAAACCGTCCGCATGGTTGTTGACGCACCGGGCCGCGCGCGCCTCTAGCCAATCACAATGGGCGATCGACTCGTGTCCCGCCTAAGTTCCGCGTCATGCGCAATCAAATGATCGCACGCACGGCGCAAACGAGTCGCATCGGTCACCGTGAACAGGCGCTCCTCCAAATCCAGCGCCTCCACCCGACCCGTTATCTCCGACAAATACGCATCGTCGTTGATCAGTCGAACGCAAATCTCCACCCACCGCTCCCGACTGTCCGCAATCAATTCATCAAGGCCGAGACGCGCAAGCAACGCCGCCGGAAAACGGTTGAACTCATGCCTGCCGCGCAAAACAACCAGCGGCTTTCTCAACCACAACGAATCCACCGCCGTCGTGCCGCCGCCAAACGGATACGAATGAAGGGTGAACCTCCCTCCCTCCTGCTTGTACATATATGTTTCGTAGTCGAAATCGGGATGAACCACAATCGACGAACGCGGCAATGTTTCCGAAAAATCCTGAATCGTCGCCATATAGGACGAATTCCGCGTCATCCCGCAACCGGGAAAAATGGAAAAATAAATCCGCTTCTCCGCCTTGTCGTATATCTGCCGCAGCACCTTGGCGATGTCGTAATTGTTCTTCATGTGCGTCCACGGAAGATTGATGATGAACTCCTTCGGCAGGGGCGGCTTTTGCACGGTGTAGCGCGGCCTGAGCGGATTGGCCGAAAGGCCGGGCAAAAGCACAAGGCGCTCGTCGTAATTTTCTTCCGGACTGTCCGTCGTTTCCACTTCCGATCCGCTGATGAAATAATCCATGACCGGACTGCACGAACTGACCGGATGCCCGGTCCCCATGCATTGAATCGGCGCGATGCGCAAATTGCCGATGTAAAACGATTCCTGGCTCATGCCGATATCGGGAAAATAGGCGAGTTGAAAATCGTTTCTGGCAATGGGGCCGATATTGATTTTGAGGGGCGACGCCTCGATGTCATGGACATGCCTGAAAAAACCGGGATTTGCCTTTTTCCTGCCGGGGGCGGTCAAATTGACGAGCGTCAGATCGTAGTGCCTCGACAGTTCCTCCACATACGGGGCGAAGGCGCGGTACACCGCGTGCTCGCCGTTCCAATACGCGGAGACGACGGCGATGGATTTCGGGTTGGGGTTATTCTCGATGCGCGCGCCGGCGATGAACCTGGCGATGGAACGGGTGTACACGCGCTTCAACAATTTGTCCCGCACCGGATCGATATATGTGGAACGAAAATAGCCCACGACCATATTGCTGTCGAACGGCTCCATTCGTTCGTCGACGTTGGCGAGAAAGTATTCGTAATTCTGCTGCACCGTTTCGCTGACATAGGTGTCGGTCCAGTTCCACATATTCGCATACCAAAGCGAGGCGAGAAACGTGTTCGCGTCGAACAGCGGCTTGATGGGAAGCTGCAACCGGCTGCGCGGCGTATAGAGGAGGAGCAGCTTCGCCATATTGTTCGGCTGATCGATAATTCTTTTTATGCAGGCGTCGCCGTTCCCGAACGGGGTGGCGGCGAGGAGGTTGGTGATGTTGGCGTTGAAGAAAAACAGATCGGTGTCGTCGTTTTCAAACACGAGTCCCGGGCGTTCGAGCGCCTTGAACCACAACTCGAACAACTGGCTGAACCATTGCATTTCGCCGTCGCGGAAAACCATCAGATTCTGTTCGCGGACGACGCCGAACACGGCCTTGAAAAATTCCAGGAATTCCCGGTAATTCCGGCGGCGAACCATTTTGTCCACCGTGTCGATCGGCATGCGCATGGGGAACGGATCGATGGTGCGGTTCAGAGAGTGAAAGTATTTATTATACAAAGGTGAAGGCATGTCGTCCCCGTCCAAAGCATGGCAACAATAACCGGCCGGGCAACAATCCCGGCCGGTCATGCATTGTAGTATGAATGGACGCGTGAATCAAGACGCGGACTGCGCGGCGGCGCGCGCGGCGCCGGCTTTATCGGACTCGCGCAGGCGTTTCAGGAGTTCCATGCGATCATACTGGATTTCGTCCGGGTCGCCCGCCGCCTCGTCGAACTCCAAACGCTGGGACAAGCGTTTTCGCGCCGTGCTCATTTCTTCCCGTGTCGGCGACGGCAATCCGCCCGGCCAACTGAAGGTCAGGCCGTTTTCGCCGTCTTCGCCGAGCAGCGCCAGGGCGGACATGGCGGAAAGCACCCGGTCTTCGCGCAGTCTGTCCATCCTGCCTTCCGGTAGAGGCTCGCCGGAACTCAGCATGCGGCCGGTGTCCACCGCTTCCTGAAACAGGCTGGCGGTCAACGGCTTCGGCGCCATGCCGGACAGGCTTACCTGATCGACGCGTTCGATTGCCCGTTCCGGTTCGTCGGCGCCGGCAAATTGTTGTCTTCCGTATACGGCCGGCACATTCTGTTTGGCGAACATGCGTCCAAGACTGGTGAAGTTTTGGTTGTTGATTTGTACCGACATGCGCGTCTCCCCAAAAGCCGATAAGAATCCTTATGATTCTTATCGGCTCATTTGGGGATGCGGATGCAGTGATTATCGGATGAATTATTCTTGCGGCTTGCCGCCTTCGCTTCTGCCGATATCGAGGCCGAAGACGCGGCCAAGTCCTTTGCCGATATTAACCGGCGCTTTGATGATGTTTTCCGGGTGGCGAATATTATCGGGATTCAGGATGGCGCCCGCGGCGTCGAGCGGGGCGCCGGGAGCGCCTTTCCCCAAACCGACCCCCCCGCCGATAATCT
>DAIPJX010000323.1:0-1699 GCA_036770065.1 Planctomycetota bacterium | reverse complement strand
AAAATGAAAACCGATTGGGTGGCGTCGAAAATATCTTTCGCATTCAGGGCATATTGAATGTACTCGCCCAACGCGTCTTTGTAGGTCGAGCTGGTAATTTCATCGGCGGGGCCGTGAAACGCCCATAACAGGCTTTCGGGCGTACCGTTGTGACCCGCGCTGTTCAGGTATTCCACCAAGCGCGGAAGACAGTCGTTTGGCGTTGTCAGGCTGGCAAGCATTGTTTTATGCACTTCCGCTTCACACGAGCACTCTTCAATCAGCGCCAAGAGCTTTTTTACGACCGGCTGTTGTTCGCCAAGCAATTGCCGCGACAACCGGCGATGCTTGCGATAAAGCGGATGCGTCGCGGGGAGGTTGTGTTTGAAGCAGTAGCTTGCCGTTTTCCGCACCGTTCCTGGATTGTACGCCACTCGCCGCCAACAGTGCTTGCAGGTGGCAAATTCCCACCCGTGCTTTGGCCTGGCTATGTTGCGTTTGTGCGCGTCCGTGTATTTGTCCCCGTAGTCCTTCCTCTTTGGCAACGCCTCGATAATATAGCGCATTCTGTCCCAAAACTGAAGGTGCGCATCCGCCCCCATTGACCCGGCGAATTGCGCAATCGCGATATCCAAATCCAGCCAGGAGCGCTTGAAGGGAAGCGCTTTCGCAATTTCATCCCGGTGCGCTTCCAGGTCAAATCGCCGGATAAATTCCTCGATCATCGTGTTCCGAACTTGCCCCGGAGTCTTGCCGAGCAACTGCGTGAAAAAGAAAAATTCATCTTTTCCAGGAGTTTTCAAAAAAATCTCGACCTGGGATTTTTCGTCCGTCGTCAACCCATGAAGACCGGGGACGTCCAGGAATTTGACGAGTTCCGACTTGTCCACGTTTTTTTCGCCCTATTTTGCAATCCGGCTGGGTATCGCTCCCTGCCGCGAATTCGTACCTTCTCCTTCGCATGACGGTCATGCAATTCATTATTGTACCGATAAGGAGAATGTGATGCAAAAGCAAGAAGCCAGTCCTGTATTGCCGCCCGAAGGCTTCGTTCGGCTGCCTGTCGTGGTCAAGGTCATGGGCATCGGCAAAACAACGTGGTGGTGCGGCGTGAGAACGGGCCGCTTCCCGAAGCCGGTCAAGCTGGGGCCGAGAACGTCGGCGTGGCGGGTCGAGGACATCCGCGCCCTGATTGCCAATCCTGCCCCGACGGCAAAAGGGGGTGCGGATGGACAATAACCTTTTCCAGACCATCAAGGAATCCCTCAAGGGACAGTATGGCGGCGTCATCGCCGCCATACTCCCCGGCGGGAAGATTCAGGGCGACGAATATGTTTGCGCTTCGTTGTCGGGCGGCTCCGGCCATTCGTGCAAGACAAACCTCCATACCGGCGTCGGCAAAGACTTCGCCACCGGCGAGGCCTGGAGCGACATCATCGTTGCGGCCAAGGCATGGAACAAAACCCCGCTGGACGCCGCCTATGCCCTTGCCAAGCAATACGGAATTGCCGTGAAGGGCAATGTGCCAAACAAGACGAAACAGCCGACTCCGCCGCCCGCGCCAGCGGTCGCGGAACCGGTCGGCACGTTCAAGCCGATCATGCCGATCCCGGAAAACGCGCCCTATCTTCCGGCCTATCCGCCGTACACCGGGAAATATTGCTATCGCAACGTCCAGGGCGCGGAACTGTTTTATATCTTGCGTTACGACAAGAAGGAC
>DAIPJX010000161.1:0-5870 GCA_036770065.1 Planctomycetota bacterium | reverse complement strand
AGGGCATGCCGGATGTTCTTCGGGCTTGCCGTTTTTATAAAATTCAGTAATAATAAACAATACACTGCCTGACGCCGGGTTGGGCTTTTCATTTGATATTCCGCCGCGCCTGAAAGATTGCCATGTCAACCAATGTCACGTCCGATTCCGTCCGCATCAGATTGGCGAAAGATGATGCGACAGTAACTGTTGCCGAAAAAACGGCCTTTCACATTTTGGTGGCGATAAGTATTTGCCATCTTATGAATGATGCGACGCAATCGCTCCTGGTGCCGTCGTATCCGTTGTTCAGGGACGCGTTTTCCCTGAACTATACGCAGATTGGCCTGATTACCCTGACCTACCAATTGACCGCGTCGCTTTTGCAGCCGGTGGTGGGGTATGTGGCTGACAGGAAGTCAATGCCGTATACGCTTCCGGCGGGCATGTTGTTTACATTACTGGGGTTGGTGATCGTTTCAATGGCGCCGACGTATGGGTGGTTGATTTTTGGCGCCATGATGTTGGGGACGGGGTCGTCGGTTTTTCATCCCGAGTCGTCGCGCATGGCGCGCATGGCGTCGGGGGGGCGGTTTGGGTTGGCGCAATCCATTTTTCAGGTTGGCGGAAATGCTGGATCGTCTGCGGGTCCGTTGTTGGCGGCGGCATTTATTATTCCGTATGGGCAGCGCAGTTTATCCTGGTTTGTCGTGTTTCCGATAACGGCGATCATTATTCTTTTGCCGGTGAGTCGGTGGGCGAGCACGCGTTTGCGGCGGAGCAAGGCTGCGGCGGCTGCGCGTGATTCGTTGGTGCCGAAGAAGGTGGTTGTGAAGACGCTGGTTGTGCTTTTGCTTTTGATTTTTTCAAAGTATTTTTATCTTTCCAGCATTACCAGTTATTTCATTTTTTATTTGACGGGGAAGTTTGCCATTACAGTTGAGAGTGCGCAGACGTATCTTTTTGCGTTTTTGTTTGCAATGGCGCTCGGGACGTTGTTGGGCGGGCCGATTGGGGACAGGATCGGCAGGAAGTATGTGATTTGGGTGTCGATTCTCGGGGTGGCGCCGTTTACGTTGGCCATGCCGCATCTTGGTTTGTTTTGGACGGGGATTTTCGTTTTTATTATTGGGTTTATTTTGGCTTCGGCGTTTGCGGCTATTGTTGTGTTTGCCCAGGAGTTGTTGCCGGGGCGTGTGGGGTTGGTGGCCGGGTTGTTTTTTGGGTTGTCGTTTGGCATGGCGGGGGTTGGGGCGGCGGTGTTTGGTCGGGTTGCCGATGCGTACGGGATAGATTTTGTGTATTCGTTATGTGCGTATTTGCCTCTTTTGGGTTGTGTCGCCGCGTTTTTGCCCAATCTCCAGGAGTATGAAAAGCGCGCCCATTCCATGCCGAAGGCTGACTAACGCATATTTCAGTAAAAGACTGTGTGTCCGACACGGACACACAGTCTTTTATTGAATGCGTTATGCTGGCGAGCCTTCGGCATGAATCAGATAACCGTGCTCGCGAAGAACGGACGTAGCAACATCAAGCAACTCGCCACGAACAAAAATATAATCGGTGTCATACGTGGATGCCGCAAATATGCTAATGCCCCGCTCCGCCAAAATCGAAGACAACCGGGACAAAATCCCAACCAACGAAAAGTCAAGCTGACCCGCAACCCGTAACCCGCACCAACCGCCATCCACCTTCTCCGCGCCCTCCGGCACATCGCCACGCAAACAAACAAGCGAACCCTCATCCGGCGTACGCGCAAAAAAACAATACGACGCCTCCAACCGCACCATAGACGCGTCCCGAACCTTGCATACGACAAAATCGCCGTCAAGGATCTCCAACACCGACCCCGCATCACCTGACGTCTTCATACTCCCTCTCCCGTACAACATCATGACGCTCGCCGGCGAGATTGCGATGATTGCTCCGCCACGACAACATCTGCCTGAATATCCCCGTCTTCTCGAATCGACGAATCGACGTCTCGGCCGAAAACGAATCGACAAACACATACTCCGCACCAATTCCAATCCCGCGCCAAATCATGTCTGTCGACGTCCCCTGAGGCAAACTCTCGTCAAACCCGCCCGCCGACTCGAACGTGCCCCTGTCCATCAGCATGACGCCGCCGGGAGCATGCGCCCGTTTGCGCCTCGTCGCATGGTTCGCAATCCAGAAACAAACGCGAACCACGCCGCCGCCGCGATCCGGACGACCGCGGACCGTACCAATAAAATGTTCCCGGCCCGCCGCCGCTTCAGCCAACAAACGAAGCGCGTCCGCGGGAACGCGCGTATCCGCATCGACAAAAACAAACATCTCCCCGCTCGCCGCGCGCGCCCCGAGATTTTTCCCGAACGACATGCCGGATCGCTCACTCGAAACAACCCGAACAGGAAATTGCCCGGCAATAGCCGGGGAATTGTCGGTACACCCGTTCAACGCGGCAATAATCTCCCACTCTCCGGGATACTCGCACGCGGACACGTTGCGAAACGTATCCGCCAGCGTCTTCTCCTCGTTATGAACCGGAACAATAACGGAAATACGCGGCCACGGATACTCCGGACGATCAAACCCGGCCAGCGAACGCTTCGCCTGCCGCGCGCGCGCGCCATACTCAAGCTGCAACCCCCGACAGTAAAAAAACAACCCCGCTATCTGCGGAAGAAGAACCGCGAACGATCCAATATGAATCGCGTATTGCAATAAAATCACTGCGCCCGCCAAAGACATATACCAATACGCCACAGGAATGACCGGTTTTTTGACTCGCTCCGACGCAACCCACTGCGCCAGCATGCGGGCGAAAAACAACCCTTCCCCCGCCAACCCATACAATTCCCATCCATCCCAACGCACGCTACGCTCCCGTCCGGCGGAACATCTGGCCGGGTCGTTGCTCAACCAGCCCGCGCATCGCCAACCCTGCCATAAGCGACAATGCCTGTCCAACCGGCACGCCCGACGTCTCGGCAATCGCATCAAGCGTCCGCCATTCCGCATCCATGGCGGCGAGAAGGCGGCGCGCGTTTTCGTCCTTTACCGGCGGTGCGGAACGACCCGGCCCTGGCCGGCTTTCCGCCGCCGTCGCCGTTGTATCCCCGGCAAAAAGCGGCGGCGCCTGCTCCGTCTTTCCGGATCGTTTGGACGACGGCGCCGGACGCGCCGGCAATTTCGGCAACGGAAGTTGCGGATTCAATTCGTGAAAAATATCATCCGCACTCGTCGCCATGGACGCGCCGTCGCGAATCAGCTTGTTGCAGCCCTCCGACGCGGCATCGCCGACACGCCCGGGAACGGCGAAAACGGTCCGGCCAATTTCGTTGGCAAGACGGGCCGTAATAAGCGATCCCGAACGAAGAGGCGCTTCAATGACGACAAGGCCCAGCGACATGCCGGCGATAATCCTGTTCCGGATCGGAAAGGTGTCGCGCGACGGCGGCGTATTCATGGGAAATTCCGTCACGACCGCGCCGCTTTTGGTCATCTCCAACGCCAAATCGCGGTTCTCCTCCGGATACATGTGATTGAATCCGCAGCCAAGCACGCCTACGGTCCTGCCTCGCGCATTCAACGCGCCAATATGCGCAAACGTATCGATGCCCCGCGCCAGCCCGCTGACAATGGTGTACCCGCCTCGAGCCAGCGCGGCCGAGAAATCGAGCGCATACTGCCGGCCATACGGACTGGCGCGGCGAGTGCCCACCATGCCCACGGCGACTTGATCGTCCCGGGTCAACGTACCGCGGACATACAGCACGACAGGCGGGTCGAACGAATGAAGAAGCGCCTGGGGATAGCCGGGATCGTCATACGGAATGATGTCGACGCCCGCTTCGACCGCGCATTCCATTTCAGGACGGGGATCGGACGCGGCCGCCGTGAGGATCGCCGCCGCTTTCTCCCGGGTAACGCCCTTGACCGCCAACAATTCGCTCTCCCGGGCGCCCAAAACGCGATCGGCATTGCCAAGCGTACGAAGCAACCGCCAAACAATAGCGTTGCCGACGCCGGACGCCGTTTTCAGGCGGATAAGGTTTTCCGTCAATTCTGCCATGGAAAAGTGCGGCCTATTGGTTATTCAAAACGATACGTTTCACCGCCGCGCAACGCGATAACGCCGGGCGGCGCCGGACTGACCAGCGGGGGTAAAAAGCCGTTATGACTGTGTTGATCGATTTCCTCATTGGTCATATGGATAAGGAACCATTTTCCCGGATTCAACCGTGAAACGAAATCGCCTGCATCGGAGCCGGCCCACGGACAAAGAAACAACGCGTCCACCCGGCCCAGCGCGGACACGTCGTAATGTTGCGTCCGTTCATTGTCCGCATCGTGAAAAATACGGACTCCGCCCATATCGATAAGGTAGCTATTGTGGCCGCGGCCGTGATATGTACGAAAAGAGGTTATGGCTATAGGGCCGACAGTGATGGAAACGGATGTCGGCGGGCGTTTTCGTTCGGGCGTTTCGAGCGCGATCAATTGATCGGGCGAAAGATATTTTTCCAAAAGCGCTATTGCTTCGGCGGGACCGGCCACTTTCGCGCCGGACGCAAGAGCGGCGTCGCGCGTTTCTTCCGGATGCAGGTGATCGTAATGGGCATGCGTCAAAAGAATAACGTCCGCCCGCCCGGCCTCGCTCCCGCGCATCCAGGGGGCGCTTCCGATCCCCGGAGCCTCACGAAAAAACGAATCTATATAAATTCTTCCCGCTTCGTTTTCCAGATACACGCCGGCATTGCCAGTAGACATAACAGTAAGTGTCATAAATGTTTCCTTTACTCATATGCGGCTACTTATATGCGACGCAACCCGCCAATCAATCTTATTGCAAATAATCGGCAACGCAATGTTCATTTCTCTTCACGGGAAAAACATCAGGAATTCGGCGTTACGACCGATATACATATATGAGTGCTTGTCGTACTATTGTAGAGGAGCGACAGGCGGTCTGCGAATCGGCCTTCGGACGGTCGGTATCGCTTCCAGTCAAAACGACAGGAGGGTAAAGCGCATCATGATAGTTAAAACGAGCCGATTCGGAGACAAAGAAGTGCCGGATGACGCACTTCTCACCTTTCCGGAAGGGGTGATAGGCTTTCGCGATGCCACCCGTTTCGTCATGTTTGAATGCTCGGACGATGGCATTTTCAAATGGCTGCAATCCTGCGATCAGCCGGAACTTGCCTTTGTGATTTGCGAAGCGAGCATTGTCATTCCGAATTACGAAATCGTCATCGGCGAAAAAGAGCGGCAAACATTGCAGCTTTCGCAGCCGGAGGACGCGGTTATCTGCCTGATTCTCGTCATTCCGAAAAATCCGGTCGAGGCGACGGCCAATCTTCTGGGGCCTCTGGTCATGAATGCCGAAACAAAAGTCGGCATGCAGGTCGTCGTCGTCAATCCCCAATACAGTACCAGGTACCGTTTGTTCAAGGATCCCAACGCACCCGAAGGCGCAAACGCGAATGGCGACGCGCCGGACGGCGGGAAGGAGGAACCTGCAAATGCTGGTGCTTAGTCGGCGTAAAGACGAAACTATTATGATCGGCGACGAGGTTGAAATAACCATCGTCGATGTGAGGGGCGATACGGTACGATTGGGCATCAAGGCGCCGCGCAGCGTTTCCGTGCACCGAAAAGAAATTTACGACGCCATCCAGGCGGAAAACATCGCGGCCGCAAAAGAAAGCGCGCCCGCCGAAACCACCGCGAGCAATTTTGGAAGCCTGGGCAGCCTGCTCAAAACCGACGCGCTTCCATCCGGCAAACTGTCCGGTCTCGGAAAATTATCCGGCGGCGGAAAACTCATGGGCAACTCCAAGACGCCGTCAAAATAATACAGTCAACCTGTACAATATGTACAATAAACCCGGGGACAG
>DAIPJX010000160.1:0-5901 GCA_036770065.1 Planctomycetota bacterium | reverse complement strand
GATTCCTTCCGCCGGCCCCGGGCCCGATGATCGAGCCGCCGGCGCCGGACCTGTAGGAGTGAAACAACCGATGGAAGATGTGCAATCGAGTTTTGACGATCGGGAATTGCCGATCGATTTGGTGGGCGTTCAGGGCCTTCGCTATCCGATAACGGTGCGGGACAAGGCGCATAGGCGGCAGAAGACGGTTGCCGATTTGTCGCTTTCCGTCAGCCTGCCGCATCATTTCAAGGGAACGCACATGAGCCGTTTCATCGAAGTGGTGCACGAGCACCATGATGAAATCGGCATGGAAACGCTGCCGTCCATCGTTCTCGCCCTGCGGACGCGCCTGGAGGCGGAACGCGCGCGCATCGAAGTTCGCTTCCCGTACTTTATCGAGCGTTTCGCGCCGGCGTCGGGAGCGTTGTCGCTCATGTCGTATGATTGCCGGTATATCGCGGAGGCGAACGGCGAGGGCGACGACTTCATCATTGGGGTAAAGGTCCCGGTGACAACGCTTTGTCCGTGTTCGAAAGCGATTTCGGAATACGGCGCGCATAATCAGCGCGGGTATGTCGACATTGATATTCGTTCGGCCCGCGCGAAGAGCGGATTGCCGAAGATGGTGTGGATTGAGGAACTTGTCGAAGTGGGCGAGGGCGCGGGATCCGCTCCGGTGTTTCCGCTGTTGAAGCGCGAGGACGAGCGGGAGTTGACCATGCGCGCGTACGACAATCCGGCGTTTGTCGAGGACGTTGTCCGCCATGCGGCGGCGGCGCTCAGGAACGACGAACGCGTTCGCTGGCTTTCGGTGCGGGCGGAGACGATAGAGAGCATCCACGACCATAGCGCGTTTGCGGTTATTACATGGTCGCGGGATTGACAGAGAGTACGGGAGAAGGCATGTGCGCCGAGCCTGCCAAAAAACGGGAGCATCTGGGCATTCATTTCCGTTGCTGTCACCAATACGGGTATATTTACAAGAACAAGGCCGGCACGGCCTATGTCGGCTTTTGCCCCCGGTGCATGAAAAAGCTGGAAGTGAAAATCAGCCGGGACGGCACGGGAGAAGCGGGACGATTTTTTCAAACCAACGCATAGAAGGCGAACACGATTATGGCGGACGCGTGGCATATTGGCAGGAGTTCGCGCACCTGCGCCCATTCGGGAGAATCGATCGACGCGACCCAGCCGTTTTTTTCCGCGCTGGCGGAAAAGGACGACGGTTTTTCCCGGCTTGATTTTACGATCGACTCATGGCCCGATGTGGAGAAAAGCGATTTTCTCGCATTTTGGAAAAACAAGGGCGGCGCTCACGACGCGGAAAAAAAACCAGGGCTTGATTATGACCGCCTGCTGGCGTTTTTCGACAGCCTGGAACAGCATGACGAACCGCGCCACCGCTTGTTCCGCTATGTTTTGGCGTTGGTGTTGTCGCGCCGGCGCATTTTGCGGCTCGACGATCTGAGCCGGACGGACGAGGGCGAACGGATTGTCGTCTACGATCGCCGGATCCGGAAAACGATGGAAATCATTTCGCCCGAAGCGACCCGGGAAGAACTGGAACGGGTTCAGGAACGCCTGAACCAGCTGTTCGACGGCGACGCGGGCGACATGGCGATAGAATAAAACATTTCCGCGTCAGTTCACCCGCGCTTCCCACAACGCCAAATTGCGGGCAAGTTCGTCCGATACATTCAACCCCATGGCCGCATCAAGGCAAAACTCGCGGCAACGTTCGAAATTGAACGTATCGAAAATCGCCAGGCGCTTCTCGCCTTCGGCTGGGTCAATCTTCCCCAACAACATGACGGTCAGCGTGTCGCCAATGCAGGACAGATACGGATCCAGCTTGCGCTGATGACAATACGTGACCAGACCGGGAGTAAACACGGCGGCCAGCAACTTGCTCGCCGCCTCCTGATCGTGAGGCCGGGTGATCAACCGAAGCGGATATCCGGGCACTTCGAGACTGACGAGTTTGTCCGCGTCAGAAATGTTCGCCGCCCTCAGCCTGTCCGACATCCCCTCCAGATTGATCGGGCAGGTGGCGGTCAGTATAACCAGAAGCGCCGGCAAACGACGATCAAACGTCGAAGTGAAATACACCCCCTCCAGCATGCCCCCGGCGGATTCCTTGATCCGAACCTCGGTAATCACGCACGACGCATTGCCGCGACGCCCAACCAGGCGATCCGGAATGGCGGAAGGAACGCCGAGATTCTCAAACAACAGGCTTTGCCGCAACCGCTCCACAGGAACAGGAGAGTCGGGCTTGTGCGACAGGCCGGGATCGATGAATTCGGCAAACTTTCCGACCAGGGTCCCGCGAAAATTCCTCACCACGGACCGCAGGGAAAAAATATACACAATGCCGAAGCAAATCACCCCCATCGTCAACGGCAACAGTATCATCAGCGGCAGATGAGGTATTTCATATTCGATGAGCATCTGGTAATACGGCATGAGAAAAAGAAGCAACGCGACGAAAAAAATAATGAAAACCCCGCCCCCGGACAACAATGACCGAACTACAGCGCTGCGCCGGCTCCGATTGATCCGCTCGATTTCGGGATGCAGCTTTTCAAGAAAAAATACGGAAAACGGATCCTTCCCTTCATGATTATTCAACATGTGCCGCCTTTCCGTCCAATGCCAGCGACAACGCACTCGGCGTATCGGAAAAATACATGTCCGCCCCCGGCAATTTGTCCCGGTTCCACGTGTTCGTCACCCCCGCCACAACCCCGCAACCCGCCGCCTTGCCCGAGGCAATGCCCGCGGCGGAATCCTCAACCACCAGGCACCGATCCGGCGCAAGGCCAAGCTTGGCCGCGCCGGTCCGGTAAATCGCCGGATGCGGCTTGCCTTCGCTCACCGCGTCAATCGTGACAAGCGCGGCGAAAAATCCAATCAACTCCGACGCCTCAAGAACGGCACGGGTGTTTCGCATAATGCTGTTGGTGCACACGGCCAAAGGAATGCCCGCTTCCGATAGCTCCACCAGCTTTTCGCGAACTCCCGGAAAAATCAGCTCCTTCGCCCTTGAAACAGCCATTTCGAGAAACGTGTCCGCCTTTACCTTTCGTATATCCCCCAACTCCGCAACGCCGGGATACAAACGGAGGATCTTGTTCGACGCCACATAATCCGGCAACCCAATGCACTCGTCGTTCCAGTCGGACGACGGCATATGGCCGCCCCGGACAATGACGGAATTCCACGCTTCCAGATGGATGGCCTCCGAATCGACCAGCGTGCCGTCGAGATCACACAAAATGCCGTCAAACCGCATGCGTTCCCCTTCCAGGTGTTGATATAAAACCGGGCGGAAATCCGCCCGGATGGATTATAACCATTGTACCAATTCAACGCGCCGACGCAATCATCGGAAATCGCCGCGCTCCGCCACAACATGATAGCCGATAGCATCGAGCCGCGCCCGCAAATCGAGCAAATGCTCCGCCGCCTCCATGCCGGTGGCGAGTTTGTCGTTGTACAACAGGTATTTTTCCCGTACGCCCATGGGCGAAAGATTGGGCATGACCACATTCGCGCCCGCGAGAATCCCCGCCTCCCGTCCCTCCGGATCAAGCGTGCCGAGAGCCGTCGTCGCCGGCAACAAAACACGCGGCAGCATCAAGCGAATCAGACTCAAAAGAAGCAGCGTCGTATCGACGCTCCCGGTCGGGTACGCTCCGAACGGCGTGTCCCTGTGCGGAATAAACGGTCCCAGGCCAACCATGTGCGGTTCAAGCGCGCGAAGAAACAGCAGATCGCCCGCAATCATTTCAGGCGTCTGGAACGGCGAACCGACCATAAAGCCCGCGCCGGTTTGGAATCCGATCGATTTCAGATCGTACAGACAGCGCTTTCTGTTTTCCAGCGAAAGCGACTCCGGATGCAATGCGGCGTAATGAACCGGATCCGCGCTCTCGTGCCGGAGCAGATACCGATCTGCGCCCGCAGCGAAAAAACGCGAATACGTCGAATGGTCCCGCTCGCCAATCGACAACGTAATGGCGCAATCGGGATACGCGGCATGAATGGCCGCGATTAGCTCCACCATACGATCGTCGGTGAAATACCCGTCCTCGCCGCCTTGCAGGACAAACGTGCGGAAACCCAGTTCGTAACCCGAACGGCAACAGTCCAGTATCTCTTCGGGAGTGAGGCGGTAGCGGCTGGCCTTTTCGTTGCTTTTGCGGATGCCGCAATAGAAACAGTCGTTTTTGCAATAATTGCTGAATTCGATCAGGCCGCGAATGAAAATTTTCCGGTGAAAATACGCGTCCGACACCGCGCGCGCGCGGACGGCGGCATAGGCCCTGAGTTCGGGCGAGTTGTTTTCCAGCAGGGAAACGAACGCGTCCCGGTCCAGAACATGTTCTCTTTCAAGCGCATCGATATGCGCATGCATACGATCCTTGTCCGTCTCTTGTGCGGCGTCCATAATGATTTTTTGAAAAATCCCTCCCTCTTTGCTATCATTGAACCGCAGGACAACGACAGCGGGGACACAGGAACACTGTATGGAAAAAAACGAAAAACTGCTCGCCAAAACGCGCGAACTGTCCGAAGGACCGGGCATCTACATCATGCGCGACAAAAACGGCGTCGAAATCTACGTCGGCAAGGCGAAAAACCTTCGCCGACGCGTCTCCTCGTATTTTATCAAAAAAGACCGCCAGTACAAGGATATGGCGCTCACCGACAATATCGCCGATTTCGAGTATGTGGAAACGGATTCCGAACTGGAGGCGTTTCTCCTCGAAAGCAGGTTGATCAAGGATTTTCAGCCGCGATACAACGTTATGCTGAAAAACACCGACAGATACCCCTTTATCGAAGTGACATGGGGCGAGGATTTTCCCCGCGTTCACACCGCCTGGCGCAAAGACAACCCCGAAAGCCGATACTACGGGCCGTTCGTCGGCGCGGGCGACATCAAAGGCGCGCTCGCCATGCTGCAACGGATCTTCCGCTTCCGCTCCTGCCAGCGGGTCATTGATTCGAACAATCCGCGACACTTTCGCCAACGCGGTTGCCTGAACTATCATTTGAAACGCTGCGCCGGCGTCTGCGCCGGAAGGGAAACGAAGGAAGAATACCGGAAACGCATCTCCAGCCTGTGCCGCTTCCTTTCCGGCCAGAAAAAAGACCTTATCCGGGATCTGCAAAAAGATATGGAAACAGCCGCAAAAGAACTCCGCTTCGAAGACGCGGCGGAACTGCGCGACTTGACGGAATCGCTGCTCACCATCAACTCCCATCCCGGCATCGACGAGTCGCTGGCCCCGTTCAACCCGCAAACAGAGCCGGAAAAAGGGATGAAAGCGCTTCAGGAAGCGCTCGAACTCGATTTCCTCCCGCGCCGCATCGAAGGCATAGACATCGCCAACCTGATGGGCAAGGAAGTCGTCGGCTCGCTGGTCAATTTTCTCGACGGCGTGCCGTTCAAGGACGGATACCGCCGCTACCGCATCAAAACCGTGGACGGACAGGACGACTTCGCCTCCATCGCCGAAGTGGTGCGCAGGCGTTACGGAAAAATGGCGGCGAACGACGAAGAGTTTCCCGACATCATCCTTATCGACGGCGGCAAGGGCCAACTCAACGCCGCCGCCGCCGCAATGCGGGAAGTGGGCGCAACCCCGAAAGTGCTCATGAGCCTGGCCGAAAAGGAAGAGATTCCGTATCGTGCCGGACGGTCGGATCCGCTTCCCATGTCGCGGCGAAACGAAGGGTTGAAGCTGCTTATGCATGTGCGGGACGAAGCCCACCGCTTTGCCCAGCATTATCACCATATTTTGCGCCGGAAGGCGATGTTCGGCGAAAAATGATTTTTCGGGTGTTTCCGCTTGTAAAAACTGGTCCAGCGGAAGGCTGGCTTGGGGGTTTGGGGGCGAAGCCAGCCCC
>DAIPJX010000159.1:0-5913 GCA_036770065.1 Planctomycetota bacterium | reverse complement strand
GACCCCGAACCGTCCGGTCGCATGCTGGCTGTGGTTGGAAGCCTGACGTCGACGTCGATGGCGCAGTTGGAGTATGCGACTGCCCATGACGGATTCCGTCTTCTCGAATTGGATATGGAGAAGGCCTTTGCCGACAGCGACGCGGAGCTGAAGCGCTTGGCGTCTCTCGCAACGCTTGACGACCGGCCGTTGCTTTTGAAAAACCGCGTTCCTCCCCTTGGGCAAATGGATCCCGCCGACGGGACGCGCGCGGCGGCCATATTCGCGGCTGCGACCCGGATGGTGTCGACTGTCGCGCACTGCTCCATCCTGTATGCGTCGGGCGGCAGTACGGCCATGGCCATTCTGGAATCGCTTCATCTTGCAAGCATTACGCTGGAGCGGGAGTATATGCCGGGTGTTGTTTTGAGTTCGCTTCCGAACAATGAATTGGGATTGCGGTGGTTTATTTCCAAGGCGGGCGGATTCGGCGCTCCGGAAACGCTGGTTCGCCTTGCGGAAGTCACGCTTCAATCCACGGGAAAATAGCGTTATAGAGAAGAAAGGATACACGTCCATGAATAGCTTTGCCTGTTTTCTTCCCGGGAACGTCGAATATGGAGCGGGGAAAATCGCGCTGCTTCCCGAATGGGTGCGGGGGAAGAAAATCCTTCTCCTCTCCGACGCGGGAGTGAAAAAATCCGGATGCCTGGACGCTCTGGCGGCCGAATGCGGGAAAAAGGCGTCGCATGTCATCGAGTTTTACGACACGCCCACCGAACCGTCCGAGGATCAGGCGGCGGAAATCGCGAACCGTTTCCGGAGCGACGCGCTCGACGCCATTGTCGCCGTCGGCGGCGGGAGCGTGCTGGACATGGCGAAAATTCTTGCCGTGCTCATTGGTTCGAACGCGACCGTTCAGGATTTGTTCGACGGCAAACTTCCCGAAAGCAGGAACATCAAGCTGTATATGGCTCCCACCACTTCCGGCACCGGAGCGGAGGCGACTCCGAACTCGATTCTGTACCGTCCGTCGATGAAGTTGAAAGTGGGCATAGTGTGCAGCCTTTTCGTCGCCGACAGGATAGTGCTCGATCCGGAATTGACCTTGGGATTGCCGCCCGCGGTGACGGCGTCGACGGGACTCGATGCGCTGTGCCACGCGGTGGAATGCCTTGTTTCCAAAAAGGCGAATCCGCTGAGCGATGTTCTGGCCGTTGAATCGGTGCGGCTGATTTTCAGCAACCTCCGCGCCTGCCACAAGGACGGGAAAAATCTCGAAGCGAGAGGCAACATGCTCCTCGCTTCGTTCTACGCCGGCATTTGCATCGCGTGTTCGGGCACGAATATCGTGCATGCCCTTTCCTATCCGCTCGGCGGGCGCTACCGGATTGCCCACGGTGTTTCAAACGCCGCTCTTCTTGCCGCCGCCATGGCGTTCAATCGCGACGTCGCGGCGGACAAGCTGGAGCGCCTGGCCTGTTTCGCGCCGGGATACCGGGCCGGGCTTGGCGGGAAGGAGTCGGTGGATTTGGTTCTTGGCGAGTTGGCCGCGCTGACGCGCGATCTCGGCATTCCCGGGAAGCTCGGCGATTTCAACATCCCCGCGGGCGACCTGGACATTCTTGTCGAAGACGCGTTCAAGGTGCGGCGCCTTCTCGACAATAATCCGCGCGAAGTCGGAAAAGACGATATCCGCGCCATATACTCTTCTCTTCTGTGATGTCGAATCATTGCCGGTTTTTTCTTGAATAAGGATGCCTTCATGAGTACAGCAACCTCCTTCGTCGCTCTCGTTACATGTTTTAATCGGGATGAAAGCATAAACTACGACGCTATTCGCGCGCAGGTGCGTCGCCAGGTTGCCGCGGGCAACAACATTCTCGCCTGCGGGACAAACGGCGATTTCACCAGCCTCCTGTATGAAGAAAAAATAAAAGTATGCGAAACCATCATTGACGAGGCCGCGGGCAAGGTTCGCATTTTCGGCAATGCCGGCTGCCCCGCCACCTACGAAACCATCCGGCTCGGAAAGGACATGGTCAAAGCCGGGGTCGACGCCTTGTCGGTCATCGCTCCGTACTTCATCGCCTGTACGCAGGAAGGCCTGTACAAT
The DNA here is from genome assembly GCA_036770065.1 of Planctomycetota bacterium. Lineage (GTDB taxonomy): Bacteria > Planctomycetota > SZUA-567 > SZUA-567 > SZUA-567 > JAJBSZ01. The sequence continues at coordinate 3,818 of DAIPJX010000159.1, read as the reverse complement.
CATTACAGCCGTTTGGCGGACGAAGTCGAAAAGCCGGTATATCTGTACGACATTCCCGCGCGCACGCAAAATCACATTGAACCGATCACTGCCGACCGTTTGGCCGATCACGGCAATATCAAGGGGATCAAGGACAGCGGCGGGACAAAGGAAACGCTGGACGCCTATATTGCGATTGCGAAATCCGGCAAGGATTTCGACGTGTTCGCCGGTCCCGATTCGTTGATCTACTATGCCCTGGAAAAAGGGGCCGCGGGATGCGTTTCCGGGCTGGCCAATGTCGCGCCTGAAACGGTCGGCGCGATCTGCCGGGAGTTCGCCGCGGGGAATCGCGCCGAGTCGATGCGTCAGCAGGACATTCTTACCGCGATACGAACCGATCTCTATGCGTTCGGCTATCCTCCGGCAATGGTGAAAAGAGCGGTCTATCTTATGGATCCCGCGGTCGGCGCCAGCCGCCAGCCCGCTCTTGTTCCGACGCCGGAACTCGACGCGAACATCGGGAAGGTTCTGCAAAAGCACAACCTGCTCCCCTAACGGCATACGGAACGTTTGCAAAGGAAGCCGATAATGGCCGCATCCAATACATCATTTGATTCTCTTGTCATCGGTTCCGGATTGGCCGGTCTTGTCGCCGCGTGCTGTTTGTGGGAGCGGGGGCGGCGCAACATCGCGGTTGTCGCGTCCGGACTCGGGGGCACGCCGTATGTGGCGGCGTTCAATAGCGTTCTGCCGGATTCTCCGCATGGCGACACGCCCGAGTTGTACTGTTCGGACATGTACAAGGCGGGATACCAAATCGGCAACAGGGAGTTGATAGACAGCCTGGGGCAATTGACCTTTGAGTGCGTTCAACTGCTGGAACGCTGGGGAGTGGCGTTTACCCGCCTCGACTCGGGCGAATACCGACTGCGCATGGTGTCCGGATCAAGCTGTCCGCGCTCTCTCTGCCGTACCGATATGCTTGTCGGCCTTCACATTGCGCAGGCGTTGCGGAAGGGGTTGCGGGAGAAGGGCGTTGTCTTTTTCGACAACACCGCATGCTGCGCTCTTGCGGTGAAGGACGGCGCGATTCAGGGGATAACCTGCTGTTCCGTGGACGGCGGCGAACCGTTCTTTCTTGCCGCGCCGACGGTTCTCGCCGCCTGGGGCGGCGTCGGCAACCTGTATCGGCGTTCCACCTATCCGGCGGATATCGACGGACGGACTCTGGCGATGGCGTATGAGGCGGGCGTGTCGCTTATCGATCTCGAGTTTGTCGAATTCGAACCGATGGTGAGTCTCGAGCCGCCGGCGGCTGTGGGGGAACCGTGTCCGACCGCGATGTTGGGAGAAGGCGCGCATCTTCTGAACAACCGGGGGGAACGCTTTCTTTTGAAAATCCGTCCCGAAGGCGAAGCCGGAGCGCCCAAGAGCCTGATCAACAATGCCATTCGGGAAGAACTCAAAGCGGGACGGGGGAGTCCGCTTGGAGGCGTTTACGTCGATCTCCGCCATATCGACGAAAAAGTTTTGCGTTCGTATCCGTGGTTTTACGATCGGGAGATGGATGCGGGGCTGGATGTCAAAAAATCGCTCTTGCAAGTGGGTCCAATGGCGCACAGCCATTCCGGCGGCATGGAAATCGACAGTGCCTGCATGACGAACATTTCCGGGCTGTATGCCGCGGGGGAAGCGGCGGGCGGAATGCACGGCGCGTGCCGCATGGCCGGCAACGCGGCGACTCAGGCGGCGGTCTCCGGTCTTGCCGCCGCCAAAAGCATGGCGCAACAACCGGCGGGGAAAATCGCGCCCATGCGGGCGCGGGACATTGCCGTCGATATGGCGGTGCGGGAGAAGCTGTCGCCGCGCATTCGGGAGACGGTGACGCGGTTTATTGAAAAAGAGCGGACCAGGGCCGGTTTGACCGAAGCCATTGCCGTTCTCGACGCGATCGGGAAAGAGGCGGCCGGCGACGATTTTACCCGGCAGCTTGCCTTGTCGGCGGTGCTTCTCGCCAGTGCGGCCTTGAAGCGCGAGGAATCGCGCGGCACGCATTACCGCGACGATTTCCGCGACACCGACGCGAACTGGCAATGCTCCATCAGAATCAGGAATGACCGCGGCGCGATGCTGCTGGAAACGGTTGGACGCGGAGCATATCGGCCCCCGGCCGAACCGGAGGAGAACGCATAATGATACTCGATACGTTTGCCGCGCCGCCGAGTGATTTTTCTTCCGTCAATCCGTATTTGAATGAGGCGCTCCGGTGGGCGCGAAGCACGGATTTGCCTGCGCTGGATACGGGAACAATCGAAATTCGGGGTGATCGCATATACGCGATTGTCGCCGAGTACGAGACGCAGCCCCGGGAGGAAAGGCGGTTCGAAGCGCATAGGTCTTTTCTGGACGTGCAAATTGTTGCGTCTGGCGAGGAAAAGCAGTTTTGGCGTCCTCTTGAGCATCTTCATGCCATTGATTCCGCGTACGACGCCGCGACGGACAAGGTTTATTTCGCCGATGCGGACGCGTCCTCATCGTTTGTTTTGCGTCCGGGGGACTTCGCCGTATTTTTTCCGAACGATGGCCATAAACCGAATTGCCTTGTCGACAAACCCCTCGCGGTAAAAAAGATCACGATAAAAGTTTCCGCTCTTCATGACTGGAGCGGCTTTCAATGATTCCGGATTTTATACAGTGCTCCATTGTATAAATCATATTCTGTCATTGTATCTGGACTTTTACTGGAGAACATCATGAGAGGGAGCTTTCGCAAATCCATCGTTTGGGCAAATGCCATGATATGCGTCTTGTGGATGTCGACCGCCATGCCCGCCGGAGCGCTTGAACAACCGGTATCGCTGACGCTTGCCACCATGTCGGTTGGATCTGCCATGTATACAAATGCCTCCGCTCTTGCGAACCTCTGGACGACGATGCTTCCGGATGGTTCGCGTATCGACGTGACGACGACCTCGCCGGGCGGCGTTGGCGCTCCCGTGATTCTGGAAATGGGCGACTGCGATCTGATCTTCGGCAATGCCGCGCCGGCGAAATGGGCGTGCGATTCAGGAATTTTGGAAATGCCGCCCACTACACGGGTGCGCTCCATGGCCGGAGGATTGGACAGCAGTTTCATCAACATTCTTTTTACACAGTCATTTGTCGATAGGACCGGCATCACGTCGGTTGAGGAAATTATCGAGAAAAAACATCCCGTGCGTATTGCCATCAAGGCAAACGGCGCGTTTGGCGAACTGGCATGCGCCAAGGTGTTAAGCGTTTTGGGCGTTGATTACGCGACCATTAAATCGTGGGGCGGTTCTGTTACCCAGACCGGGGCGGACGCTATTGTCAGTCTGCTTAAAGACGACAGGGCGGATATGACTATCGATCATATTGGGGCCGGCCAGTCCGCCACCACAGAGTTGTGCATGACGGCCGATATGTTCTTCCCCGAACTGAAAGAGGAAACACGCAAAAACCTGAATGGTGAAGGATTCGCCAATACGGTTATTCCCGCGAATACATGGTCGGGCCAAACCGGGGAATTGCAGTCTGTCGGATCGCCGCAAGTTGTTTTGTGCTCGGCCGATCTTGACGAAGACCTTGTCTACGCGCTGACAAAGGCAATGTGCGAAGGCAGGGACGACCTGATTGTGGTGAATGCCGGAATGCGGTATTTCAATCCTTCCACGGCGCATGAAGCGCTCAATGTCGGCGCGCCGCTGCATCCTGGCGCTGAAAAATATTATCGGGAGGCGGGTTATTTGAAATAGCCCGGCTTATGGACGGCATTATGGCCTGAAGGAGAACTGATGCGGTACACGCTGGAGAAT
>DAIPJX010000158.1:0-5917 GCA_036770065.1 Planctomycetota bacterium | reverse complement strand
CTGCTGTGGGCCAGAAGGTTCATCCGATTGGGTTTCGTACCGGCGTGACGCGCGATTGGGATTCGCGTTGGTATGCCGACAAGAAAGACTTTGGCCGGTATCTTGTCGAAGATTTCAATATCCGCAAATATCTCAAGAAGGCGTTGTCTTTCGCGGCGATCGCCAAGACCGAGATTGAACGGACCGAAGACGAAGTGGAAGTCATTATTCACACTGCGCGTCCCGGCGTCGTTATTGGCCGCCGCGGCACGGAAGTGGATCGGCTCCGCGAAGATCTCGAGCGCCTGATTCAGAGCAAGGTTTCCGTCAAGATCAAGGAAATCACCCGCCCTGAGCTGAACGCGCAGTTGGTCGCCGAAGGCATTGCCGAGCAGATTGAAAAGCGCGTCGCCTATCGCCGCGCTATGAAAAAATCTGTCGAAACATGCATTCAGGCCGGCGTCTACGGCATCAAGGTTCGTTGCTCCGGTCGTTTGGGCGGTGCTGAAATTGCCCGTGCCGACGGCTACACGGTCGGCAATCTGCCGCTTCAGAAATTGCGTGCGGTTATCGATTACGGCTTTGCCGAAGCCCACACGATGATGGGTCACATCGGCGTCAAGGTCTGGTTGTACAAGGGCGATGTCGGCGAGGAAATCACCGAAGACGACGCGCCGTCCGCGCCTGCCGGCAATCATAGACGCTAGACAGAATTAAAAATGAACAATGAATAACGAATAACGAATGAATAATGGGGTGATGCTTCAATCAACCCCTTCTTAAGAGACTAATTGTTCATTATCTCATTAGCCCATTCATTATTCATTATTAATTATTAATTGTTAATTGGAGTTCAAACATGGCTTTGATGCCCAAACGTCTGAAACACTCGCGCAAATTCATGCGCGGCCGCATTCGCGGCAAGGCCACTTCCGGCAATTTCGTCGCGTTCGGCGATTTTGGGATTCAGGCCATGGAAGCCGGCCGGATTACATCGCAACAGATCGAAGCGGCTCGTATTGCCGCGAACCGTTTGATCAGCGGCCAGGGAAAAATGTGGATTCGTATTTTCCCCCACAAATCGGCCACTTCCCGTCCTGCCGAAACGCGTATGGGCAAGGGCAAGGGTGAAGTCGATCACTGGTTTGCCGCAGTCAAGCCTGGCACCATTTTGTTTGAAATTGGCGGTGTGTCGGAAGACTTGTCGCGCGAAGCGTTCAAACGCATGGCGTACAAGCTGCCCGTCAAGGCATGCTTTGCCCGCAGGAGACATTCGTTATGAAGGCTACTGAAGTTCGCTCTCTTGAGTCGGCCGCAATTGAGCAGGAAGTGGAAAAACTGAGGCGCGAGCTCCTCGAGCTTCGTTGCAAAGTGGCCCTCGGTGAAGATGTTCGTCCCCACCGGGTCAAGGAAATCAAACGGGAAATCGCCCGCATGTTGACTGTTCTCGGCGAAAAGCAGGAGGTTAAGGCATGAGCACAAATGAACAGACTGCCGCCGAGGTGCGTAACGACCGCCGTACAGTCCAGGGCGTGGTTCTTTCCACCAAGATGCAAAAGACTATTCTCGTCCGGGTTATGCGCGAGTTCAAGCACCCGAAATACGAGAAGCGCGTTCGCCGCACGAAACACTATGTGGTGCACGATGAAAAGTCGGAAGCCAAGGTTGGCGACATTGTTGAAATTATGGAAACGCGCAAGTTGTCCAAGACCAAAAATTGGCGCTTGGTGAAGATTTTGAAACGCGTTGAATAGATTGGCCCGGTATAGAGGCTGGCGTTGCCGCTTGTCGAGCGGCTGCCGGCGGAGGTTATATCCGTGATTCAGATGCAGACAATATTGGATGTGGCGGACAACACCGGGGCCAAACAGGCCATGTGCATCAAGGTGCTTGGCGCTACCCGTCGCCGTTACGCTTCTTTGGGAGACATCGTCGTCGTCTCCATCAAGAAGTCTGTCCCGGGAAGCGACGTCAAGGCGGGCGCCGTTGCCAAAGGCGTGATTGTGCGGACCAAGAAAGCGGTCAAGCGTCCCGACGGCACTTCCATTCGTTTCGATTCGAACGCCATCGTTCTGGTCGATGCGGAAAAGAACCCGCGTGGAACGCGTATTTTCGGCCCGGTGGCTCGTGAGCTTCGTCAGGCCAATTTCATGAAGATCGTATCGCTGGCTCCGGAAGTTGTTTGAGTCCGGCTGACTGGTGGAAAAGGGCAATACAATGGAAACTGTCAAGACCCGCATTCGTAAAAACGACATTGTCCAGGTTATGGCCGGCTCCGAAGGCGGCAAGGTCGCGGCCGACGCCGGAACCGAGCGCGGCAAGCGGGGCAAGGTTATCGAAATCGACCGCACCAAGAACCGGGTGAAGATTCAGGGCGTCAAGATGGTGTATCGCCACTTGCCCCAATCGAAAGATCCGAACAAGCCGGGCGGCGGTCGCATTGAAAAAGAAGCATACATCAACTTGTCCAACGTGCAGCTTGTCTGCCCCAAGTGCGATGCCGCGACCCGCGTCGGCATTCGTTCCGAAAAACAGGAACGCGAAGGCGGGAAGGTGAAGACGAAGCGTGTTCGCGTGTGCAAGAAGTGCGGCGCGGATATCGTTGAGAAAGACTAAGAGTAATTAACAATTAACAATGAACAATGAACAATTATGAGCTAATGCAAGAATGAACAATGGCTTTTATATAATTGTTATTTGTAATTCATTGAAACATCATTGTTAATTGTTCATTGTTAATTGTTCATTGAAACCATTGGGGTGCCGGTTGGAAATCGCCCCCATCGTAACGACAGGAAACATTGATGAAGGCTCGTTTGCTGGAAAAGTATCGGAACGAAGTGCTGCCGGCCATGCAGAAGGGTTTTGGCCGCACGAATGCGCTTTCGCTCCCCAAGTTGACCAAAATCTGCCTGAATATGGGCGTTGGCAAAGCGATTGACGATTCCAAGATTCTGGAGGAAGCCGTCAAGATTATGACTGCGGTTGCGGGTCAACAGGCGGTTGTGACAAAGGCGCGAGTCTCTGTCTCCAACTTCCGTCTTCGCCAGGGATACAACATTGGTTGCCGGGTGACGCTTCGGGGCAACATCATGTACGAGTTCTTCGACCGCTTGGTCTCGGCCGCGATTCCGCGCATCCGCGACTTCCGGGGTGTTTCCAAAAAAGCGTTTGACAAAGCGGGCAATTATTCCTTGGGCGTTGAGGAAGTGACGATTTTCCCGGAAATTGACGCCGATCGCCTCGTGTATCCTTTTGGCATGGACGTTACCTTTGTGATTAAAGGTTCGACCGGCCGTGAGGAATCGTTCAATTTCCTGAAGCTGATGGGAATGCCCTTCGCGGAATAGTATCCGCTTTATAATTTGGAGATTTATTGTGGCGAAAACATCCTGGATTGTCAAGTCGAACCGTCCGCCCAAATTCAAGACGCGTGCCTATACCCGGTGCAAAATCTGCGGGCGTTCGCGCGGTGTGTACCAAAAGTTTTCGATTTGCCGTATTTGCCTCCGCAATCTTGCCAATAAGGGCGAAATTCCAGGCATGCGGAAGTCGAGCTGGTAAGATTTGTTGGGGCGCTTTTCGCCTACTTCATCGAGTGCATAGATAAGGAAACAGCGGTATGAGCATGACCGATCCCGTGGCTGATATGTTGACTCGCATCCGGAACGCAAACGCGTTGATGTGGGACGAAGTCAGCATGCCGTCCACCGCCATCAAAATCAATATTGCCGAAGTTCTCAAGCGCGAGGGCTTTATCAAGGGTTTTGACATTGTCGAGCGTCCTCTTCAGAACGAATTGAAGATACACCTCAAATACGGCCCCGAGGGTGAAAAAGTCATTCGCTCTATTACGCGTACCTCAAAGCCGGGTTGCCGTGTGTATCGCGGCTATGAGGATCTTCCCGTTATTTTGAGCGGGCAGGGCGTTGCCGTGATTTCCACAAATCAGGGCATGCTCTCCGACCGGGAATGCAGGGATAAAAAGGTCGGCGGCGAGGTTCTTTGCACCATTTATTGATTGCTGACAGGCGTTGTCGGCTGCGGGCGGGTGTGCGCCCTGTTGCCGATTCGTTTTCCGCCGTTATGCTGCCAGTTAGGATAAATACATGTCGCGCGTAGGAAAAAAACCGGTTCCGGTACCGTCGGGTGTGACCGTTCAGGTCCCCGCCGAGGAAGTCGTCGTCAAAGGCCCCAAGGGCGAATTGCGCCAGAAGTTGGTCCCGGGGGTTAAAGTCGCGGTCGCAGACAGCGAAGTGACAGTCTCCCGCGATTCCGATTCCAAGCAGCACCGCGCATTGCACGGTCTGTACCGGGCGCTCATTCAGAATATGGTTGTCGGGGTGACGCAGGGCTATGAAAAACGTCTGCGCATCGTTGGTACCGGCTACAGGGTTGAACTCAAGGGGAAAGACGTCCTTTCGGTCGTCGCGGGCTATGCCCATCCGGTTGATTTCAAGATTCCCTCCGGCATTGACGTCGAAGTGCCCAAATCGTCGAGCCGCGAATACATGGACTTTATCGTGCGCGGCATTGATAAGCAACTGGTCGGCGAAGTGTCCGCCCAGGTGCGCCGGATTCGTCCGCCAGACCTGTACCAGGGCAAGGGCATTCGCTTCACCGACGAACACGTACGTCGTCTCGAAGGCAAATCCTTCGGCGCCGGCAAATAGCACAGCGCATTTTTCCATCGGTTCCCGCGCGGAACCCGAGATTGCATGGGCTGCGGCGGGATAACGCGCCGACCCGGGAGAGAAAGCAAATGGATCGCATCACGAAAAAACGCTACGACCTTCGCCGTCGCCACAACCGCTTGCGGCGCAAGGTGACAGGTACTGCCGAACGTCCGCGTTTGGCTGTGTACCGAAGCTTGAAAAACATATCCGTCCAGATTATTGACGATGTGGCGGGCAAGACACTGGTTACAGCATCGACCAATTCCACTGACGTCAGCGGGTACGGCGGCAATATCAAGGCTGCTGAAGCGCTGGGCCAGAAAACTGCTGAAAAGGCGAAAGCCGCAGGCATTGAACTGGTCGTTTTTGACAATGGCGGACGCAAATATCATGGCCGGGTCAAAGCTCTGGCTGATGCGGCCCGTAAGGGTGGTTTGAAATTCTAACTTGACTCGCAAATGGAGTTAGCGGCAATGGCTGATAACGGCGACAACAGAGTGGGTACTACAGGTAATGCTCCTTCCGAAGGCGGTGCGCGCAGGCCTCGCGGCGGTTCCCGAACGGGTGCTGGCGCGGCGGGCGGCGACAGCAAGGTTCGGGGCGGACGCGACACGATGCGCCGTGGCCGTGGCCGCAAGGATCGCGACGAACCGCGCGAACGCGAATTTCAGGAAACGCTGATCAGCGTCTATCGCTGTTCCGCCACTGTTAAAGGTGGTCGCCGTCTTTCCTTTGGTTCGCTTGTCTGCGTCGGAGACGGCAAGGGCAGAGTCGGCATTGGATACGGCAAAGCGAAAGAAGTTCCCGGCGCGTTCCAGAAGGCAATCAAGGCTGGCCGCCGCGAGTTGAAGCGCTTCACCATCACCCCGGGCGGCTCTATTCCCCACGAAGTCAAGGGCCGGTTCGGCGCGTCTTCCGTGGTTTTGATTCCCGCCATGCCTGGTACCGGCGTTATTGCCGGAACCGCGGTCAAGGCGATTCTTGAAGCGGGCGGCTTGACCAATGTGCTGACCAAGGTGTACGGTTCGACCAACACCCGCAACGTTGTCAAGGCGGTCATGGACGCTTTGGAAAAATTGCGTAGCAAAGATATGACCGAATCGTTGCGCGGCGTTGAAATTTAATTCAAGCATTGAAGCTCATTAGGATACCACAGCTATGAACCTTACCGATGTGTTCCACAGCGTCAAGGCGCACAAGCGCAGAAAAAGAGTTGGTCGCGGCGCCGGTTCCGGCCACGGCAAAACAGCCGGTCGCGGTCA
>DAIPJX010000322.1:0-1716 GCA_036770065.1 Planctomycetota bacterium | reverse complement strand
ATCTGGAGCCTCCGAGGAAAATGAGGTCCAGATTGTACAAATGGATTTCAAGTCGCGCCCCTGGTTTTTTGATGCAATGAGCAATAAATAAAGACGTTATGACAATTTAGCTGGCGCTATTTGGGATAGCAGTGACAACTACCTTTTTATTTGATCTCTTCCGCCGGTTCTTTTTGCGCCGCATCTCCGTAAATTTCCGCAGACACGGGTTTTTCCTTTTTTTTGACGCAGGCAAGAGCGAGCGAACGGATTTGCTCCGTTGGCAGTTCGTCGTGGTTCTCGCGCTTCAGGGAAATGCTCCGCGCCTTTACAAACGCGGCGAAATACGACCGAACATCACAATCGATATCTTTTGCCGCCCGCTCACGTTCATACACCGAACGGGCCGCAAGCAAGTCTTCAAAAAACAACCCGTCCTCTTCAGTCGCCTTCCCGATAATAAACCGCAACGCCATCTGAAACGCCCGGCCGTCCGGTCCGCCCAGCGCCTCGATAAACCGACAGGCGCGTTCCGCGTCACGAAGCGTCTCCGCCCACCGAACCGGTTGATGATCATACACAAAATCCGCAAGATACGCATAGTCGGAAGCGGGCGGTTGGCCGCCGTTTTTTGCGCGTTTTTCAAGCGCGCGGACAAAGAGCGCATACAGTTCCGGGTGACCGCGCCGGATATCGGAGGGAATGGCGGCTATTCGATAATTGCCCTCGGCAACAATACGCCACGCTTTTTCCATCGTGACGATATATTCGAGAAAGCGCCGCCGGTTGTCCTGATGCCGCCAATAGCGATACAGTTCCCGCGCACGCGGCCGATCCCGCTCGGGCAAGGAGGCGATGCGGATTCTTGCCCGGGCGGCGGGAATGTCGTCATCAACCCACTGTTGCGCGGTGCGGGATAACGATTCGTCCCTCGCGGCGGTTTTGGCCTTGTTCGCAAACTCCCGGGCGGCATCGTCGCCAAGAACGCGGCGAACGGCGGAAGACGAAAGCATTGCGTCCAGACGGGCCGGATCGGCGGCGAGACGGTGTTCCACAATCCTTGTATAATAGTCGCGGCATGCTTCGTCCAGGCGGGATTGCCGTTCCGCATCGGGAAGATCCGCATGCAGATTTTCCAGATTGCATAACACAAGATCGCGGTACATCGTCTGCAATTCGTCATCAAAGAGATTGTTTTCGGAAAGAGCGCGGTCGATGAATTCCTGATTTTGTTTCCCTATGACGGCGCGTTGGAAATCAAGCACCAGACGGTTGCGGAGCATTTTGGCGCTTCCCATGGCCTGGGCGAAATACTCGCCCGTCATGGCGTGGAAAAGCGAACGCTGGCGTTCGTCGGCGAACCGGGCCGAGTAGCGGCGTTCCTGTTCGCGCAGAAACGCTTCTTCGTCCTTGAGAATATTTTGGAGCGCTTCGCCTTCGTATTCGGCGAGTTTTTCCAAATGCGCATCATGTTCTTGATGCAATGCGGTGACCGCATCCTTGACCAGCGCGTGATCGAGAAGGCGTTTGATCATAACCGCAACCTGATATTCGGAATTGGCGGCCAGCGCATCTTCCCGATGTTTTTCTTCGGGTGTATCGGGGAGAAGCGGGGTTTCATTTTGCGGGACTTGTATCATGGCATTCCTTTCGCAATAAGAATGGTTGTAAAGACAATATCCGTCCTACCCGCGTTCACGCGCTTGCCACCATAAATTCCCGAAAAAACCATCCACC
>DAIPJX010000157.1:0-5938 GCA_036770065.1 Planctomycetota bacterium | reverse complement strand
GACGCCTTCCGCGACGCGGTGCGCGCCGCCGGCGTCGATTTGCCGAAATCCGGCCTCGCCCGCACCATGGAAGAGGCGATGCGGGTGATCCAGGAAATCGGCCTGCCCTGCATCATCCGTCCAGCCTTCACGCTTGGCGGCACCGGCGGCGGCATGGCGTACAATATGGAAGAGTTCCAGCGCACCGCCATGACCGGACTTGCCGCCAGCATGGTCGGCGAAATCCTCATCGAGGAATCCGTGGTCGGCTGGAAAGAACTTGAAATCGAAATGATGGCCGATTCCTCCGGCAACGGCATTGTCATATGCACGGTCGAAAACATCGACCCGATGGGCGTGCACACGGGCGATTCGATCACGGTCGCGCCGGCGCAGACGCTGACCGACGCGGAGATTCAGGATATTCGCGAAAAATCGTTCCGCATCATGCGCTCCATCGGCCTGCGCACCTCCGGCTGCAACATCCAATTCGCCCAATCTCCCGAAACAGGCCGCCTGGTCGCGATCGAACTGAACCCGCGCGTCTCGCGCTCGTCCGCGCTCGCGTCCAAGGCAACCGGCTTCCCCATCGCCAAAATCGCAGCCAAAGTCGCGGTCGGCTATCAATTGACCGAACTCAAGAACGATATCATCACGTCCAAGGTCGCGTGCGCCGAACCGGCGATCGATTATGTCGTGGTGAAAATCCCGCGCTTCGCGTTCGAAAAATTCCCCGGCTCGGACGAGACCATTTCCATCCAGATGAAATCGGTCGGCGAAGTCATGGCGATTGGACGCACCTTCAAGGAAGCGCTTCAAAAAGGCATGCGCTCCATGGAAAACGGCCGCTTCGGTTTCGGCGCGGACGGCAAGGATCCGGACTGCTCCATGCTGGACATTGAAACAATCAGAAACCGTCTCGTCGTTCCCAACCGCGACCGGCTGTATTATCTGCGCTACGCGCTTGAACGCGGAATGTCTCCGGAAGAGATTTTCGAACTCTCCGGCATCGACGCCTGGTGGACGCACCAGATGAAGGAAATTCTCGACCATGAGAATGCGATCAAACAATTGAAGCTGGAGAGCATGACCTATCAGGACATGATCACGGCGAAACGTTTCGGTTTTTCCGACGTTCAGCTTGCCTTCCTGCTCGGTTCGACCGAACAGGCGGTGCGGGAAAAACGCCGGGAGCTTGGCATTCAGGCGTCGTACCGCCTGGTCGACACCTGCGCCGGAACGGCGAAAGCGGACAATCCGTATTATTACGGCACCTACGGAGAACGCGACGAATCGCGCGCCGATACCGGCAAGGAAAAAATCCTCATCCTCGGCGGCGGGCCGAACCGCATCGGCCAGGGCATCGAGTTCGATTATTGCTGCTGCCACGCGTCGTTCGCCGCGCGCGAATTGGGTTATGAATCGCTCATCATCAACTGCAACCCGGAGACCGTCTCCACCGATTTCGACACGTCGAACCGGTTGTATTTCGAACCATTGACGGTCGAAGACACCCTGGAAGTGGTGCGGCGCGAAAATCCGAAAGGCGTCATCATCCAGTTCGGCGGACAGACGCCGATCAATATCAGCCGGCGGCTGCTCGAGGCGGGCGTTCCGATTCTCGGCACTCCGGTGGATTCCATCGACCGCGCGTCGGACCGGGGCCAGTTCGCGGAGTTGCTGCGCAAATTGGATCTGCGCCAGACGCGCAACGCCATTGCCCATACGCTGGACGCCGCGCTGGCGGCGGCGGAGGAAATCGGCTTCCCCGTCCTGATGCGCCCGTCGTTTGTGCTGGGCGGCGCGAAGATGGAAATCATCCACGACGGGGCGATGCTTCGCAAATATTGGGAAGAACTGCTTATCTATTGCACCAAGGCGGACGTCGTCATCAACGAACACCGGCCCGTGCTCATAGACGGCTTTCTCGAAAACGCGACCGAAGTCGACGTCGACGCGATTTGCGACGGCACGGCCGTGTTTATCGCGGGCGTGATGGAGCATATCGAACAGGCGGGCATTCACTCGGGCGATTCCGCCTGCTCGCTTCCGCCGCACACGTTGTCGGCGAAAATCCGCGAAGAGCTCGAAGAAGCCACCACCCGCCTTGCGCTTGAACTTGGCGTCAAGGGCCTGATGAACGTCCAGTACGCGGTCAAGGGCGATGAAGTGTATGTGTTGGAAGTCAATCCGCGCGCCAGCCGCACCGTGCCGTTCGTCAGCAAGGTGACGGGCGCCCCCATCGCCCGCTACGCCACCATGGTGATGCTGGGAAAAACACTCGGCGATTTGGGCCTTGGCCACAAGCTGCCCGATCCGAAGTTCTACGGCGTGAAAGAGGCGGTGTTCCCGTTCAGCCGCTTCCTCCTGCCCGCCGCCACCGTCTCCGAATCGGGCATTCCGGTGACGACGGTCGACGCGGCGCTCGGACCTGAAATGAAATCAACCGGCGAAGTCATGGGCATTGACGAAAATCTCGACATGGCGTATGCCAAGAGCCAGTTGGGGGCGGGATCGAAAGTGCCGGTCGCGGGCACGGTTTTCATTTCGGTCAGAAAGGACGATCACGACAAAATCGAGGGCATTGCCCGCGAACTGCATAATCTCGGTTTTACATTGGTTGCCACTCACGGCACGGCCATTGCCATTCGCCAGTGGGGCATTCCGGTGGAGATTATACGCAAAGTCTCGGAAGGCAGGCCGAACGTGGTCGACATGATGCTGGACAAACGGTTGCATCTTATCATCAACACCCCGTCCGGCAAAACGCCCAAAAAGGACGAAGTCGCCATTCGTACCAGCGCCATGGCGCGCGCCATTCCCCTGGTCACGACAATCGAAGCGGCCGACGCCTTTGTCAGCGCGATGCGCCGGTTGAAAACGCAGGGCGAACTCACCGTCCGCGCCTTGCAGGATTATCACGCAATGCCGGGCTAGAGCGCGGAGGGGATATTTTTGTTCGGAAAAAAACTCCGGTCCTGCGTTTCGCTGAACCGGAGTTTTTACTTGGCGGTGTTGTGGTGGTGTGGTGGTGCGTTTTTATTTACGTTTCAAAACAGCTCGTACCTTGTCGGCGATGCGCATCGGCGACAAACCGTACTTTTCCAACAACTTTTCATAATCGCCCGATTCGGCGAACACATCGAGGATACCCACCATTTCCATCGGAACCGGGGCATGCCGGACCAACACCTCGGCCACCGACGCACCCAGGCCGCCGTAGACGTTGTGCTCCTCGACAGTGACGACGGCTCCCGTTTCGACCGCGCACTTCTTGATCATGTCCGCGTCGATAGGCTTGATGGTGTGGATATTGACGACACGGGCCTTGATGCCGTCCTTTTTCAGATTTTCCGCCGCCTGCAACGCTTTCGAAAGCATATAGCCGGTGGCGATGATGGTGACGTCGGATCCGTCGACGACCTGGACGCCCTTGCCCAATTCGAATTTGTAGCCGGAATCGAAAATATCCTCCACTTCAGAGCGGAGAATGCGCAGATACACCGGACCGTCGTGTTTGGCCGCGGCGCGCACGGCCAGACGCGTCTCGGCGGCATCGGAGGGGCTGATAACCGTCATGCCGGGCAACGCGCGGAAAAAGGACATGTCCGATATGGCGTGATGGCTGGCTCCGTCATAGGAGTCGGAGAGACCGGCGTAGGTGCCGCAGCACTTGACGTTCAGGCCCTGATAACAAGCCAGACTGCGGATTGGATCACCCGCCCGGAGCATCATGAAGGCTGCGAAACAGTGAATAAAGGGAATCTTGCCCTTCATCGCCATGCCGGCGGCCATACCGGCCATATTGGCTTCTGAAATGCCCACATTATAAAAACGTTCGGGATATTTGTCGGCGAACACGGAACTTTTGGACGAACCGGAAACATCGGCATCAAGAGCCACGATATTTTTCATTTCACCGCCCAGTTCGGCCAGCGCCTGGCCGTATGCGTCGCGCATGGCAATCTTGGTCATTCTATTTGCCCTCCAATTCTTTTATGGCGCGGGCATGGTCGTCCGCGCCGATGGGTTTGCCGTGCCAGGCACTCTTGCCTTCCATAAAGGAGACGCCCTTGCCCTTGACCGTTTTGGCCATGATGATGACGGGCTTCCCGTTCTTCAGGCCCTTCGCTTTGGTGACGGCGTCGTATACATCCGAAACGTTATGCCCGTCGCAGCGCAGTACCTGCCAGCCGAAGGATTCCCATTTCGCCGCGATATCGCCCAGCGGCATGATTTCCTCGACAGTGCCGTCCAGTTGGACGCCGTTGTTGTCGAGAATGGCGATCAGGTTGTCCAGTTTGTATTTGCCGGCCGCCATGGCTGCTTCCCAGACAATGCCTTCCTGAATTTCACCGTCGCCCATGAGAACATAGACGGTTTCGGCGGTCTTGTCCTGCTTGGCGGCGACGGCGCGACCGACCGCGGCCGAAATGCCCAGCCCGAGCGGACCGGTGGACAGATCGACGCCGGGAAGTTTTCTCGCGCAAGGGTGCCCTTGCAGGCAAGAGTCTAGCTGACGCAGGGTGGCAAGTTGTTCCTTTGGGAAAAAACCCAGATCGGCCAAATTGAGATACAGAGTGGGAGCGGCATGGCCCTTGCCCATAATAAAGATGTCGCGATCCGGCTTGTCGGGATTCCCGGCATCGACATTCATGATTTCATTATATAGAACGGTGACGATTTCCATGCACGATAGGGAACCTCCCGGGTGACCGGTTTGGATCGAGTGCAGCAGATTGATGAGATCAATCCTGAACTGTTTGCACTTCGCTTCCAACCGGCCCTGTTTTTCAGCCGACAACATAACAATGCCTCCCATAAAATTGAATAAAAACAGAATGGACGTAATCGTCAACGACGGTTATTTACCCACCGCCTTTTTCACTTCCTTCATGCACAACTTCGGACTGGACAGGGTGGGAATGCCGGTAAGACTCTGTATTTCCTCCTCCAGATGCGCCATGGACGCCTGAGCAAGAATAATGACGTCGGAGCCTTTGATCGTCTTCGCCATGGCCAGGACTTCGCGATCATGCGTGACCTTGTCCAGTTTTTTGATGGCGGCATAGGCGGCGGCGGAAACGAGAACATTGAAATCCAGCTTCTTGCCCAGTTTGTCCCCTTCGCGGGTCAAACCGATTTTCGCCGGCTCCACAGTGGAACTGGCGGTGGCGAGGATGGTGATGGCGCTACCGGTCGCGACCGCCTGCCTGAGCATCGCCCCGTCGATGGTGATGAGCGGGGTGGCGATGAGCGGACGCAGGGTCTCCACCGGCGGCGTCAGGGTGGAACAGGTGACGACGATGGCGTCGGGTTCGGTCATTTCGGCGCAGCGCAGAAGAGCGTGCAGTCGGTTGAGATTCGTGATGGTGAACTCGCCCCGAACGTCCGGGTCGCTCGCAAGATATTCATCAAGCGTGTTCACCGCCTCAACGCCCGGAATGGTCTCCCGCAGCAAATCGGGAAATGACGCATACACGCTGGGAACAGTGTAGATGGCCGCTATTTTGGTCATGACGCTTTTTCCTTTCGTGCAGGCGTCAGCTTTTGTACCGACTCCCGTACGCCTTTGTGAAAATGGGAGCGAGATGGCGGATGGACTCGCGGGCCGCCGTCTCCTGATCGGGCATTTGGAAAATCTCGGTGGTATAGGCCGCGTTGTAGCCGACCTCCTCGAACGTCCGGACAATTTTTCCAAAATCCATGCCGCAGTTGCCGGGATACCGGCGATTGTTGTCGGACAAATGAACGTGGACATTGTAGGCGGCATAATCCCGAATCGTCCTGAACAGGTCCTTTTCCTCAATGTTCATATGAAACACGTCCATCATGATCGCGCAGTTGTCGCGTCGAACCCGATCGACAACCTCGGCCGCCTCCTTGCAAGTGTTCATGACGTTTGTCTGCATGATGGTGACGTTTTCGAGCGCGACCTTGACGTTTTTCGGCCCGGCGT
>DAIPJX010000321.1:0-1725 GCA_036770065.1 Planctomycetota bacterium | reverse complement strand
AATCGCCGAAGCCAAACGCCGCCATCAAATGTCCGGAAAACTCTATATCAAATACCTTGATTTCGGCTACAACCACGAAGAAGTCGAACCGTTCCGGAAATATGCGGAGGATCTCGGCATTAACTTTCGCGCCATGCATGGAATAATCTGCTCGCCCCGGAATACGGAGTACAATGCGGGAACAAAAACGTTTTTCAGCCAAATGATGGATAAATATTCCGAACTTCGGAAAAAATCGCTTATGAGCCATTGCACCAGGCGCGATCTTGGCTCCATTGTCGACTACCAGGGCGATGCGCATCTTTGCTGCTCGTATCTAAGCACGCCGTTTTTCAAGGTGGGCAATTTTTTGCAAGATGATTACGCACTGTTGCAGGCGCTGCGGCAAACGCACCCTTATTGCGCAATCTGCGGGATGGAATGGACCGATGCGGCCAGCATAGAAGATTCCATCGCAACAGGCGCCTCGCAGGTTGTTTCGGCACGGCCAATTACCAAAAATCCTGGATAGCCTGCGGGAGTTGTGGAACAGAAAGGATGGCGCTATGGGGAATTGGCTCTTTGACGACAAGGAATTGGTCGATCGCGAACGACTCCGCCAGGCCGGGCCGCAGGCGCTTCCTTGCACAAATTCCTGGTTTCGGCGGAATGGGTGGAATGTTTATTGCTATGGCGGCGGAGGAACCCTGCATATCGCGCTGCATGTTCTTGACGGCGTCAACCCGGTCGGGGTGGTGGACGGCAATCCGGCGTTATGGGGAAAGACGGTGCTTGGCTACACAATCGAACCGCCTGAGTCGCTCCTTGAGGACAAGGAAAACATCTTTGTCGTCATTTCGGTCGCCACCGCCGGCGCCACGGCGGCGATTGCCGGTTGGTGCGAGGAACACGGAATTCGGAGCGTCGGCTGGGACGACGTCCATAATCTGTCGGAACCAGTCAAGTGGCGGACGAATATCGAAGACATCCCCGAAGCCAAGGCTGTCGCCGGCATTTGGGCCGACGATCTTTCCCGCGCGACATACATGACCCTGCTGAAAACACGAGGCTCCTTCGCCCCGGCAAAATATCCTCCCATGGTTCCCGATCATTATTTCCAGGAATTCGTGCCCCGGCGATACTACCGGAATTTCGTCGACCTGGGCGCGTATCGCGGCGATACGCTGGCGGCGTACCTCGAATGGATGAATAACGATTTCGACGCCTATTACGCGGTGGAAGCCCTGCCCGACAATTACGCCGCGCTTCGGGATTCGACATCCGACAAAAGAGTGCGCTGTTTCAACACCGCTGTCGGAGAATTTTCCGGAACCGCCCGCATGCGTTACGAATCCTCCAGCATGCCTTCCGCGATATTTGGGGATGACGGCGATATTGAAGTTCCGGTCGACACCGTCGACAAACTCTTGGCCGGATGCGCTGTGGGCATGGTAAAGATGGATATCGAGGGAGCGGAGCCGCATGCGTTGCGCGGCGCCGCAAAAACAATCCAAGCACAAAAACCGGCGCTGGCGATATCGGTGTATCACCGGCTCAAGCATTTATGGGAGATTCCGGCATGGATCAAAAACATCGAACCCGCCTATCAATTATTCCTGCGGCACCATTCCGAACAAGTCGGCGAAACGGTGTGCTACGCCGTGGCGAGTGCTCGGGAGCAATCGCGCGGCGGCATTGATTTCCCCGCCTGTTCGTGTACCCTATGAATTCGAGAGGCAAAGGCAA
>DAIPJX010000156.1:3286-5985 GCA_036770065.1 Planctomycetota bacterium | reverse complement strand
CCGCCGCTCCGGAATGGAACGGCGGCGCGGTCGCGCACAAAGTTGGACTGGGATGCATAGGACGGAGGGTTTCCATCATTCCATTCCGGGCGCATTGCACCCCTGGGCATGGACCAACGCTCCGGTTCCCGGTTCAACTTCCGCGCTTGCCAATCACACGATTGGCTTCCGATACGAT
Organism: Planctomycetota bacterium; assembly: GCA_036770065.1. Taxonomy (GTDB): domain Bacteria; phylum Planctomycetota; class SZUA-567; order SZUA-567; family SZUA-567; genus JAJBSZ01. The sequence goes on along the minus strand of DAIPJX010000156.1, from coordinate 5,807 downwards.
GGGTTATCTTTTGGATGCCATGTTCATGACCTGTCCGTACAGGGCGTTGACGGCATCCATGACTCCCTTGTAGCTTTGTTTGGCCGCGTCAACGGCATCGTGGCGTTCGGACGCGATTTCCTTTGCGGCGCTGTACGCTTCTTTACCGTCAGCGGCCGCGTTGTCGAGACGCGCGTCTCCTTCATGCCCAACTTCCCGGTATTCCTCTTGTACCGCATTTTTGAGTCCGCCGGTTTTTTCGTCGTACACTTCACGGTTGAACGATCCCCGAGTCGATTTTTCCAAATTCATTTCATTCCCTTTCTTCCCCTGAGGATTGTGAATTCCTCGAAAGGTGCAACAGCGTCGCTCACACTATTGTTTGTGGAGCGGTTTGCTTGTTCCTTCAGGCATTTTCGATATTTTTTCGCATTCGTCAGTCGAGCATGTCGTTAACGAACTCGGCGTTCGGTTTTTCCATCAGCCTGACGATCGGGACATCATCATCCGGCATGGAGCGCATTGCGGAGAGGGAGATCGGGATTGTGAGGATGACGGTGGCGATATCGGCGAGCGGTTGGGCGAGTTGCACGCCCGGGAGGCCGTAGGCCGGCGTCAGGATGAAAAGAAACGACAGCAGGAACAAACCCTGCCGCGCGAGGGCGATCAGGGTGGCGTATCCGGGCCTCCCTATGTTTTGCAGCATCATGTTGTTCGGCACCACCCATCCGGTTGTGGGAAAGGTGAGGCACTGGAAGCGGAGGGCAAGAGAGCCGATTGCGATGACGGCCGCGTCGTCTTTCCGGAACAGTTCGACGATTTCCGGCGCATAGACAAAGGCGATTGCGGCCAGAACGCACTGCGTCAGGCAGGCCGTCTTTACGCAGAAACGGAATGCGCTTTTCACCCGCCGGTACAGTCCGGCGCCGAAGTTGAATCCGCAAATCGGCTGAAATCCCTGTCCCCATCCGAGCACGGCGGCGTTGGCCAGCATCGACACGCGCTGGACAATCGACATGGCGGCGATGGCTTCGTCGCCGAACTGTCCGGCCATGCGGTTGAGGCTGATCGCGGCGACGCTGGCTATGCTTTGCCGGCAGAGCGAAGGCGTTCCGCCGCGAACGATTTCGCGGAAGGTGGAGCGGGTCGGCGAAAAATTGCGGATGCGGATGCGGATATTGTTTCCCGATCGGCTTCCGGCCAGGAGGAGAAGGAAGCTGGCGATCTGGCTTATCATGGTTGCCAAAGCCGCGCCGGACACGCCCATATCCAGGACGAAGATGAAAATCGGATCAAGGACGATATTGAGAAACGCCCCGCTCGCCATGCCGATCATGCCGTAGAACGCGCTGCCTTGAAAGCGGAGGATTGTGTTCAGCGTGAACGCCGACGCCATCCACGGCGCTCCGATCAGGACAAAGGTGAGATACTCGCGGGCATGAGGAAGGATGGTGGGGGTTGAGCCCAGCATCATCGCCAGAGGTTCAAGCAGGATGAGTCCGGCGATGGCGACGGCGGCGGTGACGAGAAAAGACATGACGAGGCCGGTTGCCGCCATTCTCGCCGCGTTTTCGGTTCGTTGCGCGCCAAGTTCGCGGGAGATGAAGTTGCCCGCCCCTTGGCCGAAGAAAAAGCCGACCGCCTGGATGATCGCCATGAGCGAGAACGAAACGCCGACCGCCGCGGTGGCTGTGGTGCCGATGGAGCCGACGAAATAGGTGTCCGCCATGTTGTACATGGCGGATATGAGCATGGTGATTATTGTCGGAACGGACATTTTCACCAACAGGCGGCTTACCGGTTGGGTTGTCATTTCCGTGAATCGTTTGTTCATTGTTCCCGTTTCTGGAAGCTGCTCCGGTCAGAACGTATTTTTCTCCGGTTGGTAATCGCTTGCCATGCCGATGCCGAGGGCGGAACTGGGCAGTCTGACTTCCGTTCCGCGCACGGCGCCGTCAGCGGCGGGGGCCATGCCCGAAGCGTCCTGAATCCGATCCGGCCGCGGCGCGACGGTTTCCTTTTCGAAAATTTCCGCCGGAACGCGGACGCCGACTCGGCGGTAGACGTTTGCATTTCGGACCGGCCGGGGCTGCTTGTCGTTTTCGGCCGACTGGACCCCGGAAATCAGGACGGGTGAATACTCCGGTTCGAAGGCAAACGGAAGAGAAGCGGCGGCATCGGTCGAATCGCCCGACCACAGGGGCATGGACGCGAACGCTTCATTCGATTGGGAGAACGCCGCCGCTATCGGTTCGGGCTCTTCGTCCCTGATTTCCTCCGGTTTTTTCGAACGTTGCACTTTTGCCGTACCGTCGCCGGCGAAGCGCACGTCCAGCCGTTCAAGCCGCACTTCGGTCATCGGCAACGCGTCGAACCGTTTGCTTGGCAAAGGGGCGGACATGGCGCTGGCCTGTCCCGAATTGCTCTCCAGCCGGAGCGGGGTTCCCTCGCTTGCCCTGACCATATCGCCTTCGGGGGCGGTGATGGTTCTGCCGTTCAGTCGATACCTGACCGGCGCGTTGGCATTGACCGCCATCAGCGG
>DAIPJX010000156.1:0-3186 GCA_036770065.1 Planctomycetota bacterium | reverse complement strand
AGCGGTTGCAGCGGCTCCAGCGGTTGCAGGGCGAGATCCCGTTCGGTCATGACGGTGCCTTCCATAGTGTCGTCAAAGACGATATATGGCGTCGCCGTGTCCGCCACCGGGGCGCTGGACGTCGGCAGTAGCGACACCCAGCCGTCGGCGGCGCCGAACGCCGTTCCGGATGCGCCGCACAGCAAGACGGCGAAGAGCATATGCCCGAGTATATTTGTACGCATCATCTTCCTCCAATCGCCGAAACGCGCCTATTCGGCAATGGTCAAAAAACATCGTGAACACCATCACTTTCCCGGGCGCCGGCGTTTTCTTTCCGGAAAAATTGCACAACAAGCCCTCTCTCGCAACGCTTCCGATAATATACGGTGGAACTCCGTACGCCGCGGCGGATTGCGGTTCCGGTTGAAAAAGGGGAATGCCGCACTTTCCGGTGGACGCTGAAGGCGGGAGGCTCTGGCGCGTTTTTTTTCCGCTTGTATAATGATGCGGGATTTTTCAGAAAGGTTTCGTATGCGCGACATGATCGATTTCCATACCCACACATTGATTTCCGACGGCGCGTTCATCCCCGCCGAAAGCGTGCGCAGGGCGGAGATGGCGGGGTACAAGGTATTGGGCTTCGCCGATCATTCCGACCTGGCGACGCTGCGCACGCAGGTTCCCGTCATTCTCGCCGCGGCCCGGACGGAGAACGCCGCGCCGGACGGCATTACCGTTTTGCCCGCGACCGAACTCACCCACGTTCGCCCGGCGCAAATCGCCGAGTGCGTCAAGCTGGCGCGCGAGTTGGGCGCGGCGTATGTGGTCGTGCACGGCGAGACGCTGTCCGAGCCGGTGCAGCCGGGGACAAACCGCGCCGCGATTCTTGCGGGGGTCGAGTATCTCGCCCATCCCGGCCTTATCAGCCGCGACGACGCCATGCTTGCGGCGGAACGCGGGGCCATGCTGGAGATTTCCGGAAAACGCGGCCACTGTTTGGCGAACGGCCATGTGGCGCGCCTGGCGCGGGAGACCGGCGCTTCGCTCATTTTCGGATCGGACGCGCACACGGTCGGCGATATGCCGACGCGGGATTTTGCGGAAAAAATTTGCCGTGCGGCGGGATTGGATCAACGGGAAGTGGACGAAATGTTTATCCGCGCGGAAGCGTTTGCCCGAAAGATGGCGGAGAAAGCAGGGATCGCAACGCATTTCTGAGAGACGCCGGGTTGGGCAACAGTTCGGCTTCCCGGCTTGCCGAGGCCGGGATCACGCCGTCATGGGAAAGCCGCCGGACAGCGGCGGGCGCGAGTCCCGCGTAGACCGATTGGGCGGCGATTTCCGCGCCCCATCCCGCCTGTCCCGGCCCTTCCTCAAGCGTCAGGAGCCGTCCCGTGCGTCCAAGCGATTCACACAAGGGACCGAGGTCGAGCGGCGTCAGGCATGAGTAGCACAGGATTTCGCACAGAATTTCATCGTCTCGAAACGCATCCGCCAGAACCGACTCGGCCATGTCCAGCATCGCTCCGTAACATGCAATCGTCACATCCGCATTGCCGCCCGCCGGACTGACGCGCACGACGGGGAACGGCCCGTCCGTTTCTTCATACACGTATCCCTCCACCGGAGGCGCTGGCTGGAAGGCGGGGTAAAGGGATTTGTTTTCAATCATGAGAACCGGGCTGGACAGATCATGCGCCGCCCGATACAGCCGGATCGGATCGATACGGCTGGAGAGCGCCGCGACGGTCAGTCCGGGAATGCCCAGGAAATGTTTTTCAAGCGACTGGCTGTGGGTCGGGCCGTATCCGCGCCTGCCGCCGACGGGCGCGCGGACAATGAGCGGGACGGCGGCGCGCCGGTTCGACATGAGGGGAATTTTCGCGGCATGCTGTTGCAACTGATCAAACGCGAGCGTCAGAAAATCTCCGAACATTATTTCCCCCGCCGGTCTGCACCCGCCAAGGGCCAATCCCGTACCGATGCCGATCAGGGCCGCTTCGCTGATTGGGGTGTTCTTGACGTTTTCCGGATAGTCCCGGCTCAACTCTTTCGTCACCCGGAACGCGCCGCCGTACGGCGCTTCGATGTCTTCGCCAAGCAGAACGGTTCCGTCGCCATGCGCCAGCATTTCGCGAAGCGCGTTATGAATGCTCCCGGCGTGGCGCATCGGGTGTTGGTCGGCAAGCGGCCTCCAGCGCGGGGGCGTATTGGATTGGTTTGGAATCGGACTATAGCGGCACGGCGCCGGGTCAATCGCCGCCAGCGCGCCGTCGATTTCCCGCTCCGCGTCCGATGCGTACAACGCGGCGGTTTTTTCATTCTCGCGGCGGAAGACGGCGAGCGGATCGCGTTCGCGAAATTCGGCTATCACATTGTCCGGCCTGATATCATCGCCTTTTGAATGCGCGTTCAGGCGGAAGCATTCTATTTCGAGAAACGCCGGGCCGTTGCCCGCCCGCGCATGCGCCGCCGCCTTTTTCGCCTGTTCGCGCAATTCGTCCGTCCGCCATATATCGCCTTTGAAATACTCGAGGCCGAAACTTTCCGCCCGCCCCTGGATGCTTCCGGCGATGGTGCGGCTGGTCGGGGTCGATTGCGCGTAGCCGTTGTTTTCGAGCACGAACAGGAGGGGCAATTTCCACAAGGCGGCGATGTTCATCGTTTCGTACAAAACGCCTTCGCCGGTTGTGCCGTCGCCGATAAAAACGGCGACGATGCGGTCGCTTTTTGTCCGCCTCGCCGCCAGCGCCAGGCCGGCGGCGATTGGCGTCATGCCGCCCTGGATTCCGTTGGAATAAAACAACGGCGCGAACAGGTGCTGGCTGCCGCCGATGCCGCCGCACAACCCTTCCGCCGCGCCCATGATTTCAGCGAGAAGCGGGCGGATCATATCGGGGTGCCGCGCGAGAAAATGACCGTGGCCCCGGTGGTTTGAAAGGACGGGATCGTTTGGTCCCAAGGCATTGACGACGGCGAGCGCCGACCATTCCTGTCCCGAGCAGGTGTGAACCGTGCCTTGCACTTTCCCTTCCGCAAACAGCGCCAGCAATCGCTCTTCAAGCGCGCGAATCAGAAACGCCCTTCGCCACAGTTCCTCCATGCTCGTGCCCTTTCTTGCTTCTCCCCGAAGCAGCCCATGCGCGTCATGCCGGCGACGGCGAGAGGTTTCGAGGGAAAAGACCTTTTTAAAAAAAGGTCTTT
>DAIPJX010000320.1:0-1744 GCA_036770065.1 Planctomycetota bacterium | reverse complement strand
AATTCATTTCCATACCCTGAAGTCGATACGCTGGGTTTTGAAATCGCCCCAGCTTTCCAGGATCTCGTGCTTTTGGGCCTTGGGATTGACGGGGAATTCGTAATTGCCGGCCGAGAGCTTTTCCTGCGCGGGAACGTCCAGCATGAATTCGATGAACTTAATGGCGTTGTCGCGATTTTTGGCGTGCTTGGTAAGGCCAACGCCACTGATGTTCACATGGGCGCCGTTGCCGTCCTGGTCGGGAAAGAACAGCCCCGTTCCCTGGGCAACCTTGACTTCCTCGGGATCCTTGGAGTTGAGCATCTGGCCGATGTAGTAGGTGTTCATGATCGCCACATCACCCTTGCCGGCGGCAATCGCCTTGGCCTGATCGCGGTCGTTGCCCTGAGGGTCGCGGGCCAAATTGGCGACGACGCCCGCCGCCCACTGTTCCGCCTTCCCGGCGCCGTCGAGAATAATCAGCGAAGCGAGAAGCGACTGATCGTACAGGCCGGACGAGGAGCGGACCAGCACCTTGCCCTTCCACTTCGGATCCGTCAGCGCGGCGTAGGTGGAAAGTTCCGACGGGTTCACCCGTTCTTTCGAATAGACGATAATGCGGCAACGCGTGGACAGGCCGAGCCAGTAATAGTCGGGATCGCGAAGATGCGACGGGACCCGCTCGTCGACGACCGGCGTCTGAACCGCTTGCAGGACTCCGGCCTTTTTGGCCGTGCCGAGAATGCCGCCATCGACGGTAATGAACAGGTCCGCCTGGGTGTTCTCGCCTTCCCGCTTGATACGTTCGATCAATTCCGGAGCCTTGCCGCTGACCACATTGACCGTGATACCGGTGGCTTTATTAAACTCGTCATAGAGCTCCTTGTCCGATTCGTAGTGCCGCGCAGTGAAAATGTTCACCACCTGTTTTTCACCGGCGGAAACGCCAAACGCCAACAGCAACATAACCGCCAGCGAACATATGATCGTTTTTCTCACATTGTCTCCTTTTCTGCGATGCCGGTGCTGTTTTCCACAAACTCCCGGCTGATGCGTGGCACATCACTTCTTGCGTTTGGAATGACATTGTCGTTTGTTTTGTATATAAAACTTCTAGTTTGGCAATTCTAATCTTCCTTGAATTCGCATCTCATACCATTTTCAGGCGAATTATTCCGTTATTAAGGTCGAGATGGGATTGCGGAAGGATCGAGAACGAAGATGCGCCCAAGTTGCGGTCCAAGCGCGCATACGTGGCAATTGTCCGTCTTTTGAGCGCGAAGCAAACCTAGCCCTCGTTTTGTCGTTGCCGTCCCACTGCCTGATTCTCACGCAATGCACACTTTCACCAGAAAGGTTCCCAGGACGACACATGAAAACCCCCGACCTTGCCGGCCGGGGTTCATGTGTGCGTCATAGTCCTCCGGCGTCGCCGGAAGGGGGGCGTTACGCCTCGCCCGACGATTTGCATGCTTCGAAAAACGCGCGCATGTTTTCTTCCGTCGTGTCGGGCGGAATGTCGCAGCCGCCGGAGATGATCGCCCGGTTGCCGGTCTCTTTCACAACCGCCGCAACCTTCTGCGCGATGAGTTCCGGCGTGCCCTGAAGAATAACTCCGGCCGGATCAAGATTGCCGCACAGCACCTGCCCGGCGCCGAGTCGCTTCGCCGCCTCGTCCATCCGCACCGCGTGATCGACGTCGAGAATCTTGGTGCCGGTTCCCAGAGTGAGCGGCAGCACGCGGTTGGTATCGCCGCAAATGTGC
>DAIPJX010000155.1:0-6148 GCA_036770065.1 Planctomycetota bacterium | reverse complement strand
AGGGTTTGGTACAAGCGCTCGACCGGTCCGGATCGCCCGTACGCGGCAAGAAACGTCCGCTGGCAGTTGACCAAATCCCGCATTTCCGTTTCGCCCGGCCCGTCGGCGATGCACTTGTTTTGCCATACGACGCATGCGAGAAGTTGGCTTGCCTTGTCGCGGGCGGCGGCGTTTTTCGCGCGGATGTCCGACAAAAACCGTTCCAGCGTTTGCCCGGCGGTTTTTTCTTCCGCCTCGGACAGGGCACGAATGCCCGCTTCCGCGTCAAAGGCGGATGGATTCTCAACCAAAACCGGATCAAACGCAAGACGAAACGGAACATCAACGGAAAAAAGCGCATTGTCCGTCGCCCGGGAACCGGCGCGATAGGTCCGGTTGAATATGGCGGAGAACGCGGACGCCCATGCGGCGAGGACTTCGGAACACTCGGCGAACATTTTGTCCCGCGCCTCGATATGCGCAGCCAGCATGCCGGAAAGCGGAGCGAGCGAGGCATGGGCGGGAGCGTATTCCGCCCGCCTGTCGAAATACACCAGATTCGCCCCATGCATGGAAACGATCAGGGAGCCGCTCTTTTTTTCCTCATAATCGATATCGATATGGCGAAACAGCTCATCCAGAGCCGTGTCCAGCGCGGGCAATCGATCCGCAAGCGCCGTCCCCGGCGAATCGCCAGCTTTGCGATGGGCGGAAACAGCGCGGTTCCAGGCCGCCACGGTATCGAGGTGCATATTGACGATGCGGACCGATTCCGCCGCGTCGACTCCGGCGTCGCGCCCCGCCTGGCGCAAGCCGCTGTGCAGACTGTTGACGCGCCCGGCAAGTGCGACGGCCTGTTTCACCGCTTGTTCCGGGGCGTTTTCGCGAAGCGTTTCGCGCAATTGCCCGAGCGCCTCGCCCAACCCGCCGTCTCGCGCAGCCAAGCGTTCCGCGTTTTGGCAGAAAACCGACAACAATTGATAATATTCGAACCGGGATACAATTATTCGTCGTCGCCGCGCCGCATACGCTTGTCCCGCGCGGACAACATGGTCTGTTAGCTCCCCGTTGGTTACGAGCGGCGCCGCCAGTCCCGGCCGCCACCCGGCCCGGCTGACCCATTGTCGTGGAGTGCCGGTTTGATCCGATGCTTTTTTACGCTGCCCGCCCATGGGCGGGCGTATTGTTGTTGAATATGCGTGAATCGCCATGCATACCTCCGTGCCGATGGTGTTCCGGCACCGCGTCCATGCGGACCGGATCCCCGTAAACCGAAAATACCACACGGAAATGCAAGCGCGATGCCAAATCATGCCATACGGGCATCACACCGTATAAAATCCATGATATCCTCTTATATTTAAATAAATTGCATTTTCATACAACTTTTTCCCTGGACAGGTATCCCCGCATTCGCACAATAAGAACGGAAGAAATTGCCGTACAAATATCGGAATAATTCAACCAAAACCGGAGTGCATTGCCATGCAGGGAGTCGGCCGCAAAAAATTCGTTCTGCTTGATCGCGACGGAACCGTTATCGTCAACCGGCATTATCAGAAAGATCCCGCCCAGACCGAACTCCTGCCCATGGCGCGGGAAGGCATAGCCATGCTTCGCGGAGCCGGGTTCGGCATTATCATGGTGAGCAACCAGTCGGGCATTGCCCGTGGGTTGCTGACGCGGGCGGAGGCGGAGGCGGTCAACCGGTCCGTTATCGAACGGTTGGGCGAAGGCAAATGGCTTGACGGCATATACTATTGCCCGCACGGACCGGACGACGATTGCCAGTGCCGAAAGCCGCGCACGGGCATGGTGGACAGGGCGGCGCGCGAACACGGTTTCTCTCCCGATGAATCGTACGTTGTCGGCGACAGCAAGGCCGATATCGAACTCGGACACAATATCGGCGGGATTTCCGTTCTCGTCCGCACCGGGTACGGCGAGGCGGCGGCGGCGGAAGCGTCGGTCAAACCGGAGTACACGGCGGACAATCTGGAGGACGCGGCCCGCTGGATACTCTCGCGGGAAGCGGGCCGGGGATAGAACAAATTCGCCTACGGCATGGACATTCGCGGGCGTTTTTCTACAATAAACGACAGACAGCGTCAGGATCCGTCTCCATTTGGGCGGGCCTTGCCGCATGAAGGAGCGGGAAAGAATGGCGGATACAATAAAAAGCAACCCGGCGCTGGCGGAATTGAAGGACGGCGACGGTTTCGACGGATTTTACGTGGTGCGCGACTCAAGCCTGCAAACGGCCGTCAACGGCAAAAACTATATAAGGATGACGATCGCCGACGCCAGCGCGTCGATGCCGGCCAATGTCTGGGACGCCAACCGCGAGCTGTTCCAGCTTTGCCCGTCCGGATGCATTATCAAGATTCAGGGCGTCGCCGAATCGTACAAGGGCAAGCAACAGGTCAGGATCAACCGCTTCCGCCCCGCGCACGAGAGCGAAGTCAATCTCGACAGTTTTCTGCCCCGCACAACGAAGGACATCGACGCGATGCGGGCGGAGCTGGTCGCATTGTCCGATTCGATCAGGGACGGGGAGTACAACGCGCTGGCCGAAGCGTTTTTTCATGACAACGCGCTTCTCGACGCCTTTTGCCGCACGCCCGCCGCGCGGGAAGTGCATCATGCGTATATCGGCGGCCTGCTTGAACATACCCTGAACATTGCGCGCATGGCGGAGGCGTTCAGCGCCCGCGCGCGGGTCAACCGGGATTTATTGTTGATTGGCGCGCTGTTGCACGATGTGGGGAAGACGGAGGAGTTGGAGGCCAGGTTTTCCATTGAATATACGGACAGGGGAAAATTGCTCGGCCACTTGTATATCGGCGCGGAAATGGTCAAGACCCGCGCCGACGCGCTGCCGAATTTCCCGCCGGAAAAGAGGAACCTGGTCCAGCATTTGATTCTGTCGCATCACGGCAGATACGAATACGGTTCGCCGGTGCTTCCGAAAATCCCGGAAGCGTTCGCGCTCCACCACCTGGACAACCTGGACGCAAAGGTGGAGACAGCCAACCGGCTTATCGACAATATCCAGGATCCCGAAAAACAATGGACCGATTTTGCCCGTCCGCTTGAAACGCAATTGTATCGCGAGGGAGGCCGCTCTCAAGGGCAAACACATGGCTGACACACCCCCTGCTCCATCTTCCGCCGCGCCGGTTCCGGCCCGGGAGACTCCGTTTCATCGGCTTTGGCGCCGGTACCTTTCCGCGCGCGGCGCAAAAACCGGGCTTGTCCTGGTGGGCGCGTTCACCATACTTGCGCTCTTCGCCCCGTTCATAGCCAACCGGTTGCCGCTGTACTGGCATGACAACGCGACGGGCGCGGTGAGCTGGCCGCTTGTCCGCGAATTTTTCTCCCCGTCCGACACCACCGAACCGATGCTGGAAAAAGGCATCAATTTCCTGCTCCTGTTCATTCCCGCCGCGCTTATTGCTTGGGCAATCATGAACAAGTGCGTTCCGTCGTTCGGGCGCAGGGATTCCCGCCTTGTTTCGATTGTTTTCGGCCTGCTGTTCGCGGCGTCGCTCTGGCTGTCCCTGGGCGGCATGGTGGTCGCGGCCGGCGGCGGCGACTGGCTGTACGACGAGAATCCGCCGACGCCGGAAATGGACGATATGGAAAACCCTCTCGCCGTTACGTTGCCGGCGACGACAAACGCCGCGCACGCGGCGCGCGCCCTGCTGGCCGACGCGCTTCCGGATCCGGAAGCGCGCATTGCCGGTGCGGACGAAAACGAAACGCAACGCAGGCGCCTGCTTCCCCTCGTGCAGGACGCCATCGACCGGCCCGCCGTCTCCACCGTCGGCGCGATGCTCGCATCCGTTCCCGATTTCAACACGCTGGGCATAACCGACGCCAATAGCGCCCGGGGAATCAATGCGGCGCGATGGAACAGATTGCTTGTCGAAGCGGCCTATCCCGGCCTGCTGGCGCCGATGCGCAACCTCAGGGTCACGTTTCTGACCATGGCGACGGTATCGTTTTTGGCGCTGTTGGGCTTGACGTATATTTTCATCGCCGGCGCGTACCAGTTCAGCCTCAGCCCGCGCTGGCTTGTTCTGCTTGCGCTTGCCGCGCTGCTTGCGCTGCCGTTCCGCCATTCCCCGCGCTATGATCTCGCGCCCTATCGCCGGTTGGCGGTGGAAGGCGCGGGTAACGGCATTTTCCCTCCCATCCCATACGGTCCCAACGAACAGGGGTTCGGCCCGCGTTTGCCGCCTTCGTGGATGACGGAGCCGCCGCAATTGTTCGAAGATATCGTTCTTTCGTGGGACAATTTCGAAAAAGCCGTCAATACGGCGGAACGTCCCGAGTCGTTTGCCATTCGCGACCGATTGAACGCGGCGCTTCCGGCGTGGCGCGAGCTGGTGAAAAATCCGGCGGGACGGGGCAAAATTCTCGCGTTCATGAACACGCTGCTGGACGCTCCCGACCTGGTCCCGGCGGAAGCGGCGGAGCGTATGCGGGGGGATGCATCGCTCTCCCCCTATCTCGCCGAAATGCGCGCGGGACGCAAACTCGCGGGGGAACAGCTGGAGCGGTTCAACCGGCTGGTGATTGAGCGGGCGATTCCCTACACGTTTACGCCGGCGGCCGCGGTCCGCTGGAAAAAACCGGCGCATTCGGAAGGATACCATCTGTTCGGCACCGACGAAAGCGGACGCGATGTTCTGGTGCGGGTCATTCATGGGGCGCGAGTGTCGTTGTCGGTCGGTTTTGTTTCGGTATTTCTGGCGACGGTGATTGGGTTGGTCATGGGATCGCTGGCGGCGTATTACGGCGGAAAAACGGATTTGCTGATTTCACGGTTTCTTGAAGTCATGATGTGTTTTCCGTCGTTTTTCCTTATTCTTGCGGTTATCGCGGTGCTGGACAAGCGGTCGATTGTGAACATCATGCTGGTCATCGGGTTGACGAGCTGGACGGGAGTGGCACGGTTGATCCGCGGCGAAATGCTTCGCCAGAAAAAAATGGATTATGCGTTGGCATCGGTCGCTCTCGGCGCGTCCGATACGCGTACCATATTCCGCCAGATTTTGCCGAATTCCATGGCGCCGGTTTTGGTGTCGATTTCGTTTGGCATTACCGGGGCGATTTTGACTGAAGCCGGTTTGTCTTTTATCGGTTTCGGCGTAACGCCGCCGACGCCGACATGGGGGCAGCTTTTGTCGGAAACGCGCGAATCGCCGCTTGCCAACTGGTGGCTGGCCGTGTTCCCGGGCATTATTTTGTTTTTGAGCGTTATCGCTTACAATATGGTGGGTGAAGCTGTTCGCGATGCTCTTGATCCGCGCGCAACGTTATAGCGCCGTACAGGTACAAAAAGGATTTTTTCCCAAAACGGGACAAGAATACACGGAACCGTTGTTCTCCGGCGGTTCGGGAGAGGCAAATGAACGAGGAAAATGTTCTTCCGCCCAAAGACGACGTCATTGAAGCGGTACCCATGAGCGATGCGGAAATCGCAGCCATCAAGGACGGCGAACCGGAATTTTCGCGCGGAACGGCGACAGAACAGCCCCAAGGCGGTTTTTACTATAAGAAAGTGGTGTTCGCGCAGTCTCCGGACGGAGCAGGACGCGCCCGCACGGAACCGGGAACGGGGACGGGAGGCGCGGGATTCGCCAAGCCGCCGGTTGTCCTGACCTGGCTTTCCTTGGTTGTCGCCTGGCTGTTTTATTCGTCGGCGGCGCCGTTCACCGTATTTTTGGGCATCCCGGCCAATATCCTTGCTCTGGGCCTGGCGTTGATCAGCCTGACCAGAGGCGCGGTCGGTACAGGCGTTCTCGTGCTTCTTTTCGGAACGGCGGGATCGGTGATCGTTTATCTTGTCGGCCTGTTGAGATTTTTGTCGCAATAGCTTTTTCCGCAAGTTCGGGGTTGACTTTCGTGCTTTCGGGGATATAGTAAATAGTGACCTCTGTCATGTTCGCAAAGGAGTGTATTCTCGAACCGACTCCATTTGTGAAGGGGGCCAGAACCCATTGCTCCGGGCAAAATTTCCTTGAGAAATTCACGCTTGCGACAATGGTGCGGCTCCCACCTGAGCCTGCGGGTTCAGAATTCCGTCATCCTTGCGGCATTGCGATGGAGGTCATTTTGTTATGCCAACCGCCCTTTTAGGGCGGTTTTTTTGTTTCCGTTA
>DAIPJX010000154.1:0-6155 GCA_036770065.1 Planctomycetota bacterium | reverse complement strand
AGCGGCACAGGCTTGTAATTATTAATTGATCCATTAGTGCATTCATTGTTCATTATTCATTATTAATTATTAATTGATCACTGTATCACTGTATCGGGGTGCTTTTTCAAATAGTCCTCAATGGCGGCGCGCAACCCGTCCGTCGCGAGATTGGAACAGTGCATCTTCGCGGGCGGCAACCCGTCAAGCGCTTCCGCTACACTGTCACGAGTAAGATCAAGCGCCTCCTTGAGCGTTTTGCCCCGCGCCAAATCGGTCATAACCGAACTCGTCGCAATCGCGGCGCCACAGCCAAGCGTTTTCCACTTGATGTCTTCGAGCTTTCCGTCCTTCACTTTTATGGTGATGCGCATCATGTCGCCGCATTGCGGATTGCCAACTTCGCCAACGCCGTCGGCATCGGCGATTTCACCTGCGTTATGAGGATGTTGAAAATGTTCCAGAACTTTCTGGCTATACATGGTTCTTCCTTTCATTGACGGCGCGGGCGCCTCGCGCGCCGATGGTACAATACTGTTTGGCATCCACCCGTTTTCAATGATATGCCCCGGCGGCATTGTTTGCAAGCAAAACCAAACAAAGCGCGCAGAGATGGAATCCGGTCTTGCATTGCCCCATGCAAATAGGTACAACTGTGCGTATTGCTTGCGTCTTGGAGGGAAGACGGAGCATGGCATGGGGAACACATCAATACAGATCAATATGGAACAAAAATGCGCGGCACGATTTTAACCAGGACCCGATATATAATTTCTTCGGCTTTGCGCACCGCCCGACTTGTGCGGGCAGGCCGAATCGGCATGTACGCCCTCATGATGCTGTCATCGTATTCGCTTGCGGCCGATGCAGCTCCGGAATCCGCGCCGACCGCCCTCATCGAACTGGACGGAACAGGCTCGGAAAACCCCAGCGGCGGAGCGCTTGCCTACCGCTGGACGCAAATCGAAGGACCAAAAGTCACGCTTTCCGATCCGTCCTCCCCAAAACCGAATTTCCGCACGGGCGAACCCGGACTGTACCGGTTCGAACTGGTCGTCAGCGCAAACGGACTGAACTCGGAACCATTTGTCGTCGAAATCATGATAGAAAAAGACAACCAGCCGCCGATCGCGAAAGGACCGCGCGAAACTTCGGTCGAAGCCGGAGACAACGTCACAATAGACGGAAGCGATTCGTTCGATCCGGAAGGGAAGGAAATTACCTACCGCTGGCGTTCATTGACGAGCGGGCTGGAAATTCCGGCAGAAGTCCAGGGGTTGCCGGTTATCGAATTGCATCCCGAAATTGACGGCATTTATCAGATTGAACTTGTTGTTTCCGACGGCGAGACGGTGAGCGAACCGTGGATCACCAGTCTTGCGGTACGACCGCGTCCGCGCCCACCGGTCGCGATCGCGCGCGCGATTCCCAAAGAAATACCCGCCGCGCCCGAAATGGAAAACGCCATGGCCGCTCCGGCAGGCACGCCCCGACCAATAGCCAGAATCGAAGGCCCGAAAATCGCGAAAGTCGGACAACGCATCATGCTCGACGCCAAGGACAGCAGCGGTTCGGGCAATGGAAAATTGCAATACATGTGGCGGCAGACGGCAGGACCGTTCGTAAGCGATTTTGAAACAATATACGACGGCGTCGCCGAACGGTTCACGCCCCCGAGACCGGGCGAATACCAGTTCGAACTGGTCGTGTCGGACGGAATTCGACAGTCCGATCCGGTGACCCATTCGCTCCGCATAACCCGCGAACCGGAGGCTCCGGTCGCGGTGGTCGTCGCGCCGTCCCGGGCGGCTCCGGGAGCGCTGGTAAAACTGGACGCAACCCAAAGCTACGACAGCGAAGGCGGAAAACTGGTGTATCGCTGGCGCCAAACCGGCGGACCGAAAGTGACGCGCTACCTGATAGACGACGCCATCGGCGAAGCGGCTCCCGCGTTCAATCCGCCGGTCCCTGGAACGTATTCGTTCGAACTTGTCGTCGGCAACGGCGAACTTTCGTCGAAACCGGTGGAGATCGACATCGAAGTCGGCGCGCCGGTTCGTCAGACGCAGCTTTCCATCAGCACGCGCGAAATCGCGACAGTCGGCGAAACGCTTTCCCTTTCGGCAATTGGAAATTTCGCCGGCGCGACGTATGTATGGCGCCAGGTCGAAGGACCGGCGCAGTCGCTCTCGGCCACGGACGGCAAGCATGTCGACGCGGCCATGACCCTTCCGGGCAGATATACGTTTGACGTGTCGGCGCTGGAAAACGGAATGGTCGTCGCGACCGCGAGGCGCTCGGTGGAAGTATTCCCGACAGCGGCGCCGCCGGTATTGGCGACGCCGCACGGCATTCAGCCGCCGCCGGAAACAGACCATCAACAATTGCAGCCGCTTCTCGACATGCCGCCGCGTGAAGACGGTTTTTTCCCCATTCCCATTCCAACGGAATCGTCGATGGAACCGTATTTGCCGCCGGTGCAGTCAGGCCGCCCGGCCGCACAGATTCATCCGTCCAGCCTGGGCACAAACATCAATTTCCTCAGACCGGGCTGACGCTATGCCGGCGACTTAAAAGACCGGTCAAGTTTTCAAGAATGCCCATTTGCCGTTGTCCCCCAAAAAAATCCCCTCAAACATGGAGTCCGGACCACGCCTGCCGCTTGCGCAAACCGTCCGGTTCCCGTAAAGGCTGTAGCCAAATCAACGACTTCTTTCGCGGGAATCCGGAGGATTTGGCCGCGCGCGGTTATTTTTCGACTTTCCCCGCTCACGTCCCGGATATATAACAATAGGCGGCTTTTTTTTACCATGTCTCCACATAAAGGAAATAACGACGCATGCCGGAAGGATATATAGAACGCACCCTCTTGTCCCGAGTCTACGATGTCGCGGTGGAAACGCCGCTTGAGAAAGCGATAGCGCTTTCGGAACGCTATGGCAGTACGATCTTGTTGAAACGCGAAGATTTGCAGCCGGTGTTTTCGTTCAAGATTCGCGGAGCCTACGCCAAAATGGCGAAACTGTCGACCGAAGAACTGAAACGCGGCGTCGTCGCCGCGTCGGCGGGAAACCATGCGCAAGGCGTCGCCCTCTCGGCCAAACGCCTCGGCGCAACCGCGACCATCGTCATGCCCGTCACCACGCCGCGCATCAAGATAGACGCCGTCCGACGCCTCGGCGGCGCCGTGAAATTGCACGGCGAATCGTATTCCGGCGCGTACGAACACGCAATGAAAATCGTCGAAAAAACCGGCGCGGTTTTTGTCCATCCCTACGACGACCCCGACGTCATCGCCGGGCAGGGCACAATCGGCATGGAAATCATCCGCCAGCACAGCGGACCGCTCGACGCCATTTTCGTCCCCATCGGCGGCGGCGGACTGGCGGCGGGCGTCGCCGCGTTCGTCAAACGCGTGCGGCCCGAAATTCAAATCATCGGCGTCGAACCGGATGACTCCGACGCGATGCACCAGTCCATAGCCAAAGGCAGAAGAGTGGAACTTTCCGACGTCGGACTGTTCGCCGACGGCGTGGCGGTGAGCCAGGTCGGCAAGCACACGTTCCGGATTTGCCGGGAACTTCTCGACGGCATCGTCCGCGTCGACACGGACGAAATCTGCGCCGCCATCAAGGACGTGTTCGAAGACACCCGGACAGTGATGGAACCCTCCGGCGCGCTGTCCGTCGCGGGCGCGAAAGCATGGCTGCGCGGCAACAACAAAAAAAACGCCGCCGTCGCCGCCGTCCTCTCCGGCGCGAACATGAACTTCGACCGCCTGCGACACGTCGCGGAACGCGCGGATTTGGGCGAATGCAAAGAGGCCATTTTCTCCGCCACGATTCCGGAACGTCCCGGCGCGTTCAAAAAACTCTGCGCCGTTCTCGGAAAACGGGCCATCACCGAATTCAACTACCGCTACGGCGACAGGCACGAAGCGCATATTTTCATGGGCATACGGGTCGCCAACCGCGAAGAAGCGGACGAGGCGCTCGCCACCCTGCAGGACAACGGATACGATCCGATCGATTTCACCGACAATGAAACGGCGAAAATACATATCCGCTATCTCGTCGGAGGCAAAGCGCCGACCATCGAAAACGAACGCGTGTTCCGATTCGAATTTCCGGAACGTCCCGGAGCGCTGGCGCATTTTCTGAACACGATCAAGTCCAACTGGAACATCAGCCTGTTTCATTACCGCAATCACGGCGCCGATTACGGACGGGCCCTGGTCGGCATACAAGTTCCAAAAGCGGAATATAAACAGTTCGCCGCGTTTCTGGATGAAATCGGGTACGCCTGGACCGAAGAGACGAAAAACGCGGCGTACGCGCTGTTTCTTGGCCGCGACTGATTGGAGCGGATAATGCATTCCGTCGTTTTCATGCCGTCGGGCGCGCGTGTTTCCGTTCCACCGGGAACGTCGCTGCTCGATGCGTGCCGCCGGGCGGGCTATCCGCTTCCCACACCGTGCGGCGGAAGAGGATTGTGCGGCAAGTGCCGGGTCAGGATGCTGGAAGGCGATATCCCGGACGACGACCGCCAACAATCGTGCCTGACGCGCGCACTGCTCGCCGAAGGCTGGCGGGCGGCGTGCATCGCCTCCGTGCAAAGCGACCTCGTGCTGGAACAGCCGGACGCAAACGCGGGCGAAGTCATCCTGACCGGATACTCCGCGCGCGAAGCGCGCGGAGTATCGAACAACGACGCGCATGCGGTCGGCCTCGCGGTCGATATCGGCACCACAACGGTTGTCGCCGCGTTGTGCTCGCTTGCTACGGGTTCGGTCCTCTCCGTCACGGCACGGGCGAACCCGCAGTCCGTGCATGGCGACGATGTGACAAGCCGGCTTGAATACGCGTCCCGGGGCGAACGCGAAACGACCGAAATGCAACGACTGATCGTCCTCGCGCTCCAGGAACTCGCGTCGGAACTCTGCGGCGGCAACACGCCGCAATGCATGGCCGTCGGCTGCAACACGGTCATGCGCCGCTTGCTGGTCGGCCCCTCGCCGGAAACGCTTTTCCCCGCATCCGACATAGGCTGGAAAGGCGCGAACGCTCCGTTGGTTTATGTCGTCCCGGGCATCGCCCCATATGTCGGCGGCGACATTACGGCTGGCATTCTCGCGCACGACATTCATCGCGAAAAACGGACGGTTCTGTTTCTCGACATCGGGACAAACGGGGAAATCGTCCTGTCCCGCCACGGAAAATTGTACACATGCGCCGCCGCCGCCGGTCCAGCGTTCGAGGGCGCGCGCATCACGCAGGGCATGCGCGCAATGGCCGGAGCCATTGACCGCGTGACGTTTGAAAACAATACATTGAACATCGGCGTTGTCGACAAGGTCAAACCTGCGCGGGGCATTTGCGGCACCGGCATCCTGGATGCGGTCGCGGCGTTTTTGCAATCGGGGCTGGCGGATTCGACCGGCCGGTTGCTGGACGGGAACGAGGTGCGAAAAGCGGCGAATCGTGTTTCGCCGAAATTGATTTCCCTGGTGCATGCGGACGACGACGGGCAGGCGGTATGGCTGGAGCGCCCGTCCGGCCGGGGCGGGGCGGGGGTAAGCGTGACGCAACGGGATATTCGGGAGTTTCAGCTTGCCAAAGGCGCGATTGCCGCGGGCGTCGCCGTTTTGCTGGATACGGCCGGAGTTCGGCCCGACCGAATTGACGAAGTCGTGCTGGCGGGCGGTTTCGGAACATATCTGAACCCCCGATCCGCGATCCGGGTCGGGCTGTTGCCGGCGGGGATTGGCGCGGAGAAGGTGCGTTCGGTCGGCAATGCGTCGCTCGCCGGAACCATGGTATGCCTGCTGTCGGAACAGGAACGACAGGAAGCGGAAACGATCGTCGCCATGTCCACGTATGTGGAATTATCGGGCCGGGACGATTTCCAGCGCGCGTTCGTCGAACATATGGCATTTCCATAGAATGGCAAAAAAGAAACAGTGCATTTCCGCTTGCGATCGAAGCTCGCCCCGCCCGAAATGACGCGTCTATCATCAATTGCGAAGCTGATGCGGCCGTTCCTCGAAAAATGCACGGATGACCGTTTTGTACAAGGCCAAACGCATGAAAAAACCCTGCCGGTCAACGGCAGGGTCTTATTCAATACCGGAATGAACCGGGCGTATTACATCATGCCGCCCATGCCGCCCATTCCTC
>DAIPJX010000319.1:0-1783 GCA_036770065.1 Planctomycetota bacterium | reverse complement strand
GAAGTATTCTGTATCATACTATAGTTATCGGGTTATGCGTTGGTTTATGGTGATATGGGTCGCCGGCATGTTATAAAAAAACCGCAACCTGCATGCAGGTCGCGGGATTTATTTTTGGGGCGAGAAAAGGGATTCGAACCCTCGACCTTCTGAGCCACAGTCAGACGCTCTAACCAACTGAGCTACTCCCGCCATATAAGCCACGCTATTATAGAAATGGTGAGAAACTTTGCAACTGTTTTTCATCGTGCTTTTTAGAAGGGCCGGTTTTGTCGCGGGTTCAGGAAATCAAAAAGTCGAATATGCGATCCAAATTGCGTTGTTCCGGCGCCATATAGCGGTTCGCGAGACGGGGCGGCGACAGCAATGGGTAGCTGTATTGCGCCTCTTCCGGTCCCCAATCCGCCGGCCATTCCGGGCCGAGTTCCGGCACATGGAATGTCCGTATTTCCTTGTCCCGCGCCGGAATGCCCCGAAGCGCTCTTCCGCCGTCGGACAAATCCACGCTTTCCGCCGAAACCCACGCCGAAGCGATAAACGATGAGTAGGAAATTCGCGGTTGCCTGTTTCGGGCAATCCGCATCATATCGTCGACCAGCGCTTTCAAATTGTCTTGATCCCGCCGATGCACCATATCCGATTTTGTCGCAATAAATGCCGCTTTGTCCACATTGGTAAAAAACCAGTTGGACGGGGTCAAATTGTCCGCCAGCGTTTCGATGAGATGGTTCGTGTCATTGTAGCGGCCAACCCCGCCCGACAAAATGCCCGGGATGTCCACCAATACCAATAACCGGTCGCACACATTCACCGCATCAAACAACGGCCTGACCACGTGATTCCGGTACAGTTGATAATGGGCGGCGAAACGCGGCGCCAGGGGATCGTTTTCGCCTCGCGCTTGGCGCGCCGCGGAAGAAAGCGGCGTAAATTCCTTTTCCGGCAAGCCAACGATGCGGTTTTGGCCGCCATCCTCGATGTCCGCATAGCCGAAAACATCGTTTTTGCCGCCATGGGCCAGCATGAACGTGGATGGAGTGATAATTTGAAATTTGCCGTGCACCATCTTTGCCAGACAGCGCTTGTAGGCTGACAGCAGCATGTGATCGGTCGCGGTTGGCTGCGCCATGACGCCGAGGTACTCCGCCATGGCTTCCCGCAATCGATCATACGATTGCCACAATTCAATCAATTCATCCGACCAGTCGGCGAAGTTTTTGTGTTTTTCGATCAGTGAATCGGAGAGGCGTTCGCCGGGAAAATCGAGAAAATCCCATTCCACTGTTTTGCTTGCCAGGTGGCGATGGATTCGAAGTTTGTTCCATATTCGGGTGGGCCAGGCCAGACGGGAATAGTTGAATGCGCATCGGTAGCGGTAGATGTCCCGGGTTTTTTCCGGCCATTCGACATGTTGCGCTTCCATCAGGCGGGCGCGAAGGCGGGTTCGGGGGAATGGGGTGAATTTGTTTTCGTTTGGCAGTTCGCGAAAGGCGGTGATTTCCGCGCCGCCGCCGATTCGGAAATGGCTTGGATTGAAATGTTCCATATGTTGCAATAGCGACAATAAGAACACGGTTTTTCCTGCGCCGGCCAGGCCGGTCAGGGCAATTCGCCGTTTATGATCGAGCCAGCGCATTGTATCCTTTCAGAGCGCCTCCCCGGGGCGTTTTGAGCGATTATACGTATTTCCCGTCCCGCCTCAATTACAGACTGTCATATCGCCCGGCAAAAAAAAATCCTGGTCCAGCGGAAGGCTGGCTTGGGGGTTTGGGGGCGAAGCCAG
>DAIPJX010000153.1:0-6227 GCA_036770065.1 Planctomycetota bacterium | reverse complement strand
CATCAGGCATGCGCTTCACATCATCGCAATGCGGGGGATAAGAATAAAAAGCATCATCGCTCCCGACATAAGTCCAGGCTTGCAGTCTGAATTCACGCTGCGGAACCATGCCTCTGATAAATTCAAAGGCTTTCTCGCTGTTGCCGACGAAATGCCGCGGCCCGTGGGTATAGGGATGGCCATTAAACCATAATGTTTTAATGCCGCCGCCTGGAGCGGCATTCTTCTCTAAAATAAGCACATCCCAACCGCGCTTGGCCAACAAGTACGCCCAGGTAAACCCCGTGAACCCGCCACCGAGAACAAGAGCCTTCTTCATGGTTCTGGAATCCGTTCAATACAACAATTACGATTCATGCGCGACAACATCAAGCACCGCCGCCGATGCCTGCGGCCCAATGCCTAAAATTCGTTTTGTGCGCTCCATTCCCAATCCGCCGCAACGAGGCGCGAACGCGACAGCCACTCCCATATCGACAGAACTGATCGGCCTCACCAGGTTTTCCGCCACTCCAAGCCGGTTCGCCAATCCATGGCAAAACTCGGCATAACTCATACTCCGATCTCCGGAAAAATGAAAATTCCCCGGTGCGCGCTTTTGTATTGCGGTTGCCAGCCCGTCAGCCACATATTCCGGCGTCACCGGCGAGAAGAGGATGTCTGTAAATGGAGTTGCAACGCGTCCTTCCTTCCATCCCCGCAACCAGTCGGAAAAAGGCTTGCCGTCCGCAGTCGCGGTTCTGGTTATTCTCGTTATGCCCAGGCGCTCCGCCGCACCCGCTTGCGCCGCTTCCTCGCGCATGGCGGTTTCAGCCATGGATTTTTGTTTGGCATACGCCAATTGAGCGGCATGGGGATCGTTCTCGCCCGGCCAATCCCGATTTTCGCCAAACACAACCAGCGACGAAGCAAACACCACAAACATTCCTTGCAGTAAACAACGCTTGGCAAGCGATACCGCCCCCCCGACGTTGACGTCCCAACCGGCCTGTTCCTGTTCGCATCGCCGTATATCGGTTATCGCGGCCAGAATAACCGCGGTATCGGCCGCGGACGGCGGCATGAAATCCCCACATTGCCGCAAATCGAGATGAATCCGCTTTTCCCCCAACGCTTCATCGCGACGCGTTGTCTTCCACACAGCCAAACCGTCCCGCTCCAGCCTGGCGGCCAAGTGGCGTCCCAGCAAGCCATCCCCGCCCACGACCAACACTTCCCGCGCCATTGTTCAAGTCACTCCACATCCGGGAAATCGGCTTTAACATTATCCGCCGGATCAAAAGGCCCCAGTTTCACCTCCATAAAAACGCATACTTCTGTTTCGATACGGATGCTGTGGAACATATTCGCCGGAACGCGCAAATAACCGCACCGCCCCGAATCCGGCGGCCCCATTGGCACCCGTTCCCGTATTGCGCCGTCATCATGAAACAGATTGACCGTCATCAAGCCATCCAGAACAATGTGGGTCTCGGAGCGCGCGGGGCATTTATGCACCGGGTAGCGGACGTCGTTACGCAAGGCGATAAGCATTTCATGGAGCGCGCTTTCAGGGGCTTCGTGCATACAGATACGAATCTTCCCGGAAGGA
The DNA here is from genome assembly GCA_036770065.1 of Planctomycetota bacterium. Taxonomy (GTDB): domain Bacteria; phylum Planctomycetota; class SZUA-567; order SZUA-567; family SZUA-567; genus JAJBSZ01. The sequence goes on along the minus strand of DAIPJX010000153.1, from coordinate 4,636 downwards.
TTGCTTCGAGCCCGGTTACGCAACTCCGCGATTTCACTACCGGAAAACGCGGGATACTCGTCGAGGGAATAGAGAACCTCCGGATTGATTTCCTTGGTTTTCACAAAGAGCGCCTCCTAGAAATAATTTGAACAACGGACGAAAGAGAGGTATTGTTGGCTATGGCCGAACAACTTCTCGAACCCGCCGAACGAGGTATCGTTACCTTTTACCCGCACCTTTCGCAAACCATCCACCGCATCGAAAAGGGCGCCGCGGGTCATGTTCGCGCACTCTCCCAGATCCGCCAGATTATCCGCAATGCCGGCCACTCCGTCCGCGATGCTGTTCAGCCGAGCATCCGACCTATCATCTTGTCCATGAATGCGCTATTTTATTCGCAATTGCCCGGGCATCGATTCCTATACGGCGACTCACCCACTCTCGATTTCCCGCTTCATGCAAAAACGCGTCCGGTGCGGCAAAATGAAGAAACGGGACATGAGTCCCTCCATGATCCGCCAACCATTCCGCTATTGCGGATCGCGCCCCGCCGATTGCGGAATGCTCTTCGAGAGCTATTATCCTTTTTGCCCCATCCGCCGCGAAAAGTCGGGTCAACAGCAATTCGTCCAAAGGCTTTACCGTATGGAACGAATACACGGCAGTGGAAATACCCGCCCGATCCAGCATCTCCGCGGCCGTCACGGCGGCAGCCAATGTCGTCCCAACCGCAAGGATCGCCGCATCCGTACCCGCTTTGACTTTCAGGGACTCCCCAAAACGAAACACAGGTTTTTCCTTATGGATGACAGGTTCGCCTTTTTTCCCCAGGCGCAAATACACCGGCCCGTTCTGCGCCAGAGCCGCATGTATGGCGCCCCGAACTTCAAATGAATCGCTCGGGCACGTTACGATCATGTTGGGAAGCGTCCGCATCCACGCTATGTCTTCAAGCGCGTGATGGGTCGGCCCCAGCGATGCGTATGACAACCCGGCGCCGACTCCCACAACCGTCACCGGCAAATTATGCTGGCAGACATCCAGGCGGATCTGTTCAATGCAGCGCCCGGGATTGAACGCGGCGATAGTATAGGTGAATGGCCGCAATCCCGCCATGGCCAATCCAGCGGCGATGCCGGTCATATTGGCCTCGGCGATGCCGGTGTTGATAAAGCGATCCGGGAAAGCCGCCCGGAATTTGTCGAACATGCGGTTGCCGATGTCGGCCGACAACACGACAATGCGCGGATCGCCTTGCGCCAGCGCTGTCAGTTCGTCTATGAAGGCGTCACGCATTATCGCACTCCCTCAACGCGCGTTCCAAATCCTCCGTGGACAACAACCGGTAATGCCAGTTGTTGTCGTCCTCCATAAAGCTGACGCCCTTGCCTTTGACGGTGCGGGCGATGACGGCGGTTGGTTTTTCGCCGGAGCCGAAGCCGGCAAGTATTTGATGCAACTTTTCGGGATCGTGGCCGTCGACCTCGATGGCGTCCCAACCGAAGGCGCGCCATTTGTCGGGTTGGGGCTCGAGGGCGGCGATTTCGCCGGGGCGGCCGATGGCTTGCCAATTGTTGGCATCGACGACGACGGCGAGGTTGGCGAGATTCCTGCCTTGCCCGCCGGCAAACATCGCCGCCTCCCAAACCGACCCCTCGTTGCATTCGCCATCGCCCATGACGGCGCAAACCCGGTAATTCCGTTTTTGGATCCTGGCGGCAATCGCCAGACCCGCGGCAATCGGCAAGGCATGCCCCAACGACCCCGCCGCCACCTCCACCCCATGCCCCCAATTGGGACCGGGATGCTCCTGAAAGAGGCCTCCCGGCTGATTGAATTCCTGGAACAATGCTTCACGTGAAATAAAACCGCGCTCCATCAAAGCAGCCAAAAGTGCGGCAGCGGCATGGCCTTTACCGAAGACAACCCTGTCGCGTTCAGGGTGCTGAACGTTTTCAGGGGTGATATTCATGGCGCCGCCGTACAAAGCGGCAAGGATTTCCGCTACCGAAAGGCAGGATCCGATATGGGCGCTCCGCCCATGATGAGACAACTCGAGTATTCCGATTCGGATAGCGCGGGCGAGGGCGGCCAGGGAGGTGGTTTTTGAGTAGGCGGTCACTGAAAATCCAATACAATTGAGCAGCTAACATTCTTTTTTTCCAGGCTCTCGACAAAACGCGTGAACCGTCATTTGAGTTCCCTGCGCAGTTCGTCCAGGCGCAAGGGGATATTCCCTATTCGGCCAATCTGAATCCCGGCGGCGATGCTTCCCAAAAGGGACGCTCGCCAGATGTCGCCGCCGGCGGCCATCGCCAGGGATGCGGCGGTCAGGAACGAGTCGCCGGCGCCGGCGGCGTCGATCGGATGAAGGCAAAGGGACGGAAGCTGATCCGTCATGATGCCGGTGTTCTTCGCCCGGTCGCCGTAGATGATGCAGCCGTCTTCGCTGAGGGTGACGACGACGTTTTGGGCGCGGGTGGCGGACATCAGTTCTTCTATAAGCGCGACCAGGCCCTGGGTGAAGTTCCGCATGGCGTGGCGGGCCTCGAGTTCAGTAGGGGTGACAAGCAGCGCGTCCTTGAACTTGGCGAGGTCGCCGACCTGGGACGATGTCTGGCTGTCGGCGGCGATAGGAACCCCGAGGCGAAGGCACTCGCCGGTGATCCGATCAACCAATGCGGGAGGCAGGACGCCGTAGCTGAAATCGGAAAAAATCAAAAGATCGGTTTGCGGCAACACTCCGGACAAGACATCCATGACCTCGTTTTGCCGCTCCTTGTCGATATGCTGCTGGGACATCCGGTTGACGCGGAGAAGGGTTTTGTTCTGGGCGCGGTAACGGCGCTTGACGGTGGTGGGGCGATCGGGGTCGATCGAAACATGGGCGCGGATACCCTGCTCGTCCAGCCATTGGCGGGCGCGAGCGGCCGTCGGGTCGGATCCGGTGACGGTGACGAAATCGACTTGACCGCCAAGCCCCGCGGCGTGGCCGGCGACAATGCCGGCGCCGCCGACAAAACTCTTTTCCTCGACCGGTGAAACGACCAGGGTCGGGTCTTCGCGAGACATGCCCAAAGGATTGCAAGCCACGTATTCATCGACAATCAAATCGCCGATTACACATACCCGCAACTTCGACATGGCGTCAAGCAGGAAGGAAAGCGATTCCATGTCTATCGCGTGGCGCTGGAGATACTCCGGGGGGATACGCAAACGTTCCGACTCACCCCTTCCCTTAATCATGCCTTGAATGACGTCGTCCAGACTGAAGCGAGGGTCGTCGGTACAGAAAACGAGCTTGCCGCCCCAGGGCTTGAGCCAGTCGATTTCGGGGTTGTCGCGCTTTTCATGCTCGGACCCCTTGACCATCAGATCCGGCTTGAGGGCTTCGATGCAGGCTTGAATATTGTCTTTAATGATGAAGGCACGGTCAATCATGTCGAGGGAGCGCATGGCGGAAAGGCGGAGTTCCTGGGGAACATAGCCGCCCTCGATATCGGGGAAAAGAGCAACGACAAGTTCGTCTCCCAACGAACGGGCGAATTTCAACAAACGGATGTGGCCGGCATGGACAATGTTGAAGTAGCCCGCCACCAGCACAACTCGGCGACCCGCGTTGGCGGCGCGAATCTTTTGCAACCGGGCGAGGCTGACATGGGTCATGCGGTTTCCCCGCATGCGGCTTCGAGGCAGTCGATCCAATGGTGGAGAATAACGGCGTGGGCGCTTTCGGCAAGGCTGAAGGTCGGGCCGTCGACGTAGAAATTGAGAAGCCCCGAAGACCGCAAGGAATTGTCCGGTTTTTTTGCGGAAATCGTTACAATATTGACGCCCATGCGGGTTGCTTCGGCGCACGCGTTTAAGATATTCGGCGATTTTCCGGACGAACTGATGCAAACGATTAAGTCGCCGGCATTGGCATAACGGGTCAGGGCAATGGCGAAGGCGTTTTCATAGCCATGATCATTCGACAAGGCGGTCAACAATGCGGGGTCGGTGAAGACGCCGGCGCCGATGCCGCAGTTTTTGGTGATGTCGGCGGCGAAATGGCTGGCCAGCGAAGCGCTGGCGCCGTTCCCTATCATGTGGATGGAAAACCCGGAGCGCTTGTTCAGCGCAAGCTTTACCCAGCGGTCAAATCCCTCGTCCGGCTGGATGACGTCACCTGCCGCGTCGGTCACGACAAGGCCGGAGAGGACAGCCAAAACCCGGGATATATACCCTTGCCACATAACCGAGCCTTTCCCGGAACAACCAGCAAAAGACGGAATCATATCGTCATAATATTGGTTGCCAGTATAAAGCATTGACCTTTTTATCACAACTTCTTATTTCCGAAATCCCCTATAACCCTCGCATCCGCCTGAGATGCTGTTCGATCGGGACGAAGAGGGCACGGTCGATCGGGAGGTGACGTGCTGAACGATTGACGGCCACACGGCGAGTGTAAAGAATGGTCGTCTTGCATAAGGAGATGGTATGAAAGATCTGTGAGGCGGACGAGGGTATCGGTCGCGATGTTGTAGGAGAACTCGCCGTGGGCATTCATCAGGTTGGTTGGAATGCGCCTGAAGTTCGTCCCTATTTTCACATAGAGTGCTACGGGCTTTGTGGGGGTGTTGGTGAACATTGGCACAAAGCAGACTCCGCC
>DAIPJX010000152.1:0-6245 GCA_036770065.1 Planctomycetota bacterium | reverse complement strand
CAGTTCCCGGGCGCGGGCCGGGAGTCTTTTCGGGGGAGGATGCAATTTTATTGCCATTGAGGGGAATTTCTCCACAATCTTATCGGACACAGAAAAACCGGACTGCGAAGAGCAGCCCGGTCATTGTATTATTTATTGCAATACCATGATAATGAAGAGATTATGGCTCCACAGGTTCAACCCATTCATTCTTTGCCTGATTTTCCGGTGCTTATCAGAATATCATGCGCCCAATCCGTTTCGCCATCCCGCCGCAAATAGACAGGTTGCACAGCGAGTGGATCGGCAGTTTTCCCCTGCAGAATTTGCCGCCAGGCGAGCAGCCCGACCGCGCCCGGGTTGACCGCGCCGCCGATTGCCGTCGCGCCGCCGACTGAGTCGAACAGCGAAGCATAGGTGGCAAAGGCCGAGCCGGCAAGCACGGGCGTCTCCCCTTTGTCCCGCAATGCCAGAAGCAAATCCCGCACTTCCTCGGGCGCAACCGCCGCGTCGGCGATCACGGTTTCGACGTTCCCGGAGAGGAGACGATAAACCGCAACGTACACTTCATCCCGCCGCGCGTCTTGCGCGGCCACGACAATGTTTCCGTCTTCCGCCGCGCCGTCCAGTTGAGCTGTCAGGGCCATGGCGGCAAGGCTGGACACCACGGCCATCTCACAGCCGGACGCATACGCAAACGATTTTGCCGACATAACGCCGACACGGATGCCGGTATACGACCCAGGCCCGATCGAGACGCCTATTTTGGCGACATCCTGCGCGGTGATGGAGTGGTTGCTTATGAGCGTTTCCGCCGCGGGCATAAGTTCGCGGCCATGCCGCAGTCCTTCTTCCAGCCGCGCGACTTCGACAATTTCACCGTCTCGGAGCAGTGCCGCGCCACCGTGGGACGTTGAGCTTTCCAGCGCGAGAAGCCACGTTTCATTCATTGGTATTTACGCTTTCCAGAGAAAGAATCCAGGGGACAGGCACAGCGCGCCCCGCGCCATTATAGCGAACGGCCGACCCGGCGCAAGCGACATGGACAACAGGGCCGGAAAGGAGTCCGGCGCGGCGCATATTGGGCTTGACTCGCGGTGGAGTGAATGTATAGTGTCGTCATGCGATGGGTTGGGAGAAAACCGCGCCGCCGGCCAAAATCGGAAAGCCAATGTCTGAAGAAGATAACTACCAGATTATTTTGGAAAAGATGGAAGAGAAGAGCCAACCGGACGCGGCGTTGTTTCTTTCCGGCTGCTTTTCATTGCCGCCCGGATCGACTCGCGGCATTGCCGCTTCGGGGCCGATTGTGTTGCTGTCGGGCATGTCGAAATGGCAGGCCGAATCGATCCTGTCCGAGTTGAACGCCAGCATTCCCGAAGGCGTTGTTCTTCGTCTGGCGGCGGAGAACGTTCCCGGTAAATATTCGCGGTTGCAATGGCCGCGCCCGCCCCGGATTTATGGACGCGATCTCGGCGAGTTTGCCGATCGTCAGGAGTGCGTCGACACGACCTGCCCGTTGTGCGGCGGCGCGTTGAGAATCGCCGGCAACGGAGTCGCAGCCCGGCTTTTGGCGGGCGAATGCTCCAGGCGCGGGATTTCCGAACGCCAGACTCTTTCCCCAAGCGACAAGGATCCGCTCTTTTCCGGCATCAAGCCTCTGGCGACGGCGGACACCAATTTCGCATCGCTTCGATCGCTCGAAGCGGGCGACACGGGATTCTGGATGGACTATCATGACGCCGACGTTCCGGAACCAGGGGACAAGCCCGCCGCCGAGCGTTCGCCCGGGAGCGAGAGCACGGCCAGGAAGAGCACGAACAAAACCACGGCCGGGCTTGCCGCATTCATGAAACCGGGGGTATTCGCCGTCGTCGTCGGCAGAACGAAAGATCCGCAGGCGGTCAAAATGGTTTCGGAAATTATGGGTGTGAGCGAAGACGAGGCGCGCGACAAATGCATGAGTCTCGGCTTGTGCGTGGTCAAGGGCGTCGCGCTGGATGAAGCGCAGAAACTGCTTGCCCGTTTCCACAACCTCAGGGCTCGCGCCCGCATTGTCCGTCCCGCCTGAATCGGCGAATCGTCACGGGAGCGATTCATGCAACCGGTGGCGGGCGTAATCGGCCGCGCCGACCAGTCCCGCATTGCCGCCGAGCGCGGCGGGAATGATTTCCATTGTGCGTCCGGGATGATTGTTGCGGGTTAAGCAGGCATTTCTAATGGCCGCGAACAGTCCTTCTCCCGCCTGAATCATGCCGCCCGCGACGATGCACCGTTCGGGATTGAGGAGTTCCGCCACCGCCGACGCCATGACGCCGAGATAATGGCCGGTTTGTTCGACGATACGGACCGCGACCGGATCGCCTTCCCCGGCGGCGGTAAAAACATCGCAACAGGTCAGGAAATCCCGCTTTTTCGCCAGGGGCGAACGCCATCCGTCGTCCAGAAGTTCCTTGAAGCGGGCGACAACGGCTGTTGCCGACGCATACGCTTCGACGCATCCGCGCGCGCCGCAACCGCATGGCCTGCCCCCGTCCACGATGCAAACGTGCCCGAGTTCGCCCGCCGCGCCGTCGCGGCCGGTATGGAGTTTTTTATCGATGATGATCGCGCCGCCGACGCCGGTGCCAAGCGTTACCATTACCATGGTGTTTGCGCCCCGCCCCGCCCCGGCGACGAATTCGCCCCAGCCGGCGCAGTTGGCGTCGTTTTCGATATAGGCGGTGATGCCGGTGCGTTCGCTCATGATGGCGCCAAGCGGGACATTGTTCCATCCGGCCATATTCGGGGCGGAGTGAACGATTCCCCGTTTTTGATCGATGGGGCCGGGCACGCCTATTCCCACCGCTTCGATGTCGTTCGGCGTGAAGCCGGCTTTTTCCGCGGCGTCCAGCGTGCAGGCAACCAGCTTGTCGATGACCGCGGCGGAACCGCGTCCGGCTTCGCTGGGGATTTCCACCCGCGAGAGCACAACGCGGTTTTGGTCAACAACGGCGGCCCGCAAATTCGTACCGCCCAAATCCACGCCTATATAATGCTTCATGCCCCGCTCCCCGATTATCGAACCCATGTTCCGTTATGCGGCTTCGTACCCCGCCCATTCCTCGTCGGTCGCGGAACGAAGAATTGTTTTCTCGCTCCAGGCGATGGTTTCGCCGGTATGAAGGACAAGGACGGGCTTTTCGCCCTCGAGCCTGATATCCTCAATTATGCCCGCAGCCGCATTATTCCCGGCCCAAAAGCCAATCAGGCATTTTTGCATTTCGTCGACGGTGGGCTGGCGCGGAGCGTTATCCGGGTCGGGCGTATCCGAAAGCGAATCGATATTGATTCTGGCGCCGCCGAACAGCGTCAGGTAAATATCCCCCGTTTCGTCGTCCAGTTCGGCTGATTCGACAATGCCCTCCGCGTTCCCGCCGTCCATGTCCGTGCCGGCGACGAACAGGTACTGGAGCGCCCGGGCTTTTTCCGCTTTGGCGCGGATGTCGTCGGGCAGGTAGTACAGCTCTTCCTCGGCGTAGGGTTTCCGGAAATTGACGATGTCCTGCATTGCGATTGTTTTTCCGCCGTGGAGTTGCAGTTGCAGCGCGCCGTTCACCACGTTGACGGATTGGACAATGCCTTGAATGGACTGGTTGGTCGCCGGATTGACGCCGGTTTCGACATACATGCCGACAAGCGCGGTGGAATTGCCGATTTCGGAAAGCATTGACCCGGCGCTGTTCCATACGTTGGAAATGTCGCCGACCGGAATGGTGGAACCGTCCGCAAGCTGGACGTTGATCTGGCCGTCGACCTGGGTGATTTTTTCAACGAGTCCGGTCACATCCCCGCCGTCCGGGCCTTTGCCGGTGACGTATTTTCCAATCATGGAGGTTGCGGACTGGAGTTGCGCATCGGCCCGCATGGTTTGCATGGATTTGGTCATGGCGACCTGCTCTTCCAGCGCCTGGAGTTGGGCGAGCTGTCCGGTGAAGTCCATGTCCTGCATCGGATTCAGCGGGTTTTGCTGGCGGAGCTGCGCCGTCATCAGGCGAAGAAAATCTTCCTTGGAGGCGGGCGCACTTCCGCCCGCCGTCTTGATTGCGCCCGTGAAGTCTTTCATGGCCGCATTGTCGGTTGCCGCTATGGCTGACATCCCTGTTCCTCCTTGAGTATTGCCCGGCGGCAATATCAAGCGAACAGGTTGAGTCCTCCCTGGCCGCTTGCCTTGCCGCTTGTGTCCGGCGTTTCGTTTTCGCCCGTGGAATCGGAATCCGCGTTCCCGCCATGGCCGGAACGGTTCGCATTTTTTGTTTCGTCCGTTTCGTTTTGATGCTGCCCGCGTCTTCCTTCGCCAAAACCGCCGGTCTGGCTTTGATTCTGCTGGCGCACTTCCAGTTCGCCCAATTCAACGCCCTGCGCCTTGAGGTTTTCCCTGAGCTGTTGCAAGTTCGCGCCGAGCTGGGCCGCGGCTTCCGGCTTTTCCACCCGGATAAAGGCGGAGACGACGCCGGCGCGCGATTGCACGTTGAGCATGACTTTGCCGAGTTCCGGCGGCGACAAAAGCAGGGTCAGGTTCTTGACGCCGTTCTTGTTCGCCATTTTCATCGCTTCGGTCAGGCGTTCGATATTCTCCATTTGCTCCAGCATGGAACTGACGCTGGTCGGCGTCGACGGCGCGGCACTGGTCGACGGCGCGGACGGTGCAGTCTGCATTGCCGGCGTCGCGGACTGATTATTGCCGCCCTGCCCGTTGGCGTCGGCCATGGCGGAATCGACCGCCACTCTCGCCCCGGGCATTGCGATGCCGGCACTCGCGCCAGATCCGCTTGTCGAAACGTTTTGCGCCATTGCCGCGCCGATTGGCGTCGCCGTCGTTTCGGCTGTTGCGGCGGCACTAACCGGAGCCTGCGCCAAAGCGGTTTGCATGCCTGCTGTTGGTGCGGGCATTGCTTGCGCCGCCGGGGCGGCGGTCCCGGACGTTACCGTGCCTGTTCCTGTTTCCGGCGGCGTTTCGGGAGTTGCCGCCCCATTCTGTGCAGTCAAGGGAGCGGCAGTTCCGGCTGCGCCGGGCGTTGTCCGCTCTCCGGAAAGCGATGGCATGGCGGCCAAGGCCCGAATAATTTTTTCCGTCCAATGCGGCGCTTCTTCCTGTGAATCGCTTGCCGCCCGCGCCTGGTTCCGGTTCTCGATGTCCGCAAGAGACGCTTCCCGCTCAAATGCATTGACAAGCGCCTGTGCGGTTTGCTCCGGCGAATCCATCATGCCGGTCGCTTCTTTCGAGACGGGAACTTTCCCAAGCCAGTCGGCAAACTCTTCCAGCACTTGCATTGCAGCGTCCGGATCGGCGGACTCCATGCCTTCCATTATATTTATCGGACGTTCGGTGCTCCCGTCCGCAGTTTTTTCCGAAAGAAATTGTTTGAACCGTGTATAGAGTTCATTTTCCCCCTGCTCTTTTGCAACGGCCGCACCTTCCCTTGCGGGATGGTCGCGCAAAATGCGGACAGGTTCGAGGTCGGAATCGGGAACGGGATTCGCGCTTTCCCGCTCTTTTGCAACGGCCGCATCTTCCCTTGCGGGATGGTCGCGCAAAGTGCCGACAGGTTCGAGGTCGGAGTCGGGAGCGGGACTCGCGCTTTCCCGCTCTTCCGGAAAGGCGGCGGCCTGCTCGTCAACCGCCGGTTGGGGAACGGTCTGCGCATCCACCGATTCAGGCGAAAGCGCCTGCGGTTCGCCGCTTTGCGTCTGTCCGGATTGCTCCGGTTGCGTCGCGAGTTCGGTTGATTCCGTCTCTTCCGGCGTAACCATGACCTTTTCGGACAGTTTGGGCGAGTCGACCGGTTCGGGCGAAATGAACTCTTCGGCAGGTTCGGAGAGCGGCGTCGATTGCGTCGCGTTTTCGGTCTGTTCCGGTTGCTTCATATGGCGCGAAACATCCTCCGGAATTGTTTTTTCCGGCATAACGGAGGACGTTCCGGGTTGCGCGGGGCGTTCGGGAACATCGATTTTTTCGGTGGCAATGGACTGCCCGGAAGTTTCCTGCTTGTGATTCCGGTCCGTCGTTTCGGGCTGTACCGCAGCCGAAAGTTCATCACTCGGGCAGTGCTCTTCCGGCTTGACGACGGTCTCCTCGACCAACTCGGCAATTCCTGAGTCGGATTCACGAACGACGGACTGCTCGAATTGCTCCGGCGCTTTTTCCTGAATCGGCAACTCCGACTGTTCTGTTTGTTCTGTTTGTTCTGTTTGTTCCGTTTGTTCCGTTTGTTCCGTTTGTTCCG